>JBAZFB010000004.1 GCA_041653595.1 Candidatus Omnitrophota bacterium
CTTATATCGAGGCGAAACAAGAGATCAAGTTTATCGAGATATATTATAAGGAAAAAGACGAAGTAGATTGTAACAAGGAGAGGATTAAGAAGTATTTTACATAAAAAGAAGAGGACGGAATAAAATAAAAGGTTTGAGACCCCCTTATCCCGCCCTCCATACTAGGTATCTGCCCTAGTATTACTGGCAATAGTCTATAATAGGGAGGTGAAGTAGTCAACAACTTTGTCGGTTTCCCTGCAGAAATTCAGTAGAAAGGAGAAAACAAACAAATGGCAAAGTACAACAGAAACTCAGGGAAGCCCTGGACGCAAGGGGAAGTATCCCAGCTTAAAAGCTTGGCGCATCAAAATACCCCTACGCGAGTAATTAGTTTAAAATTAGGGCGTACCCCAGATGCTGTATATAAGCGGGCAAGCGATGAGAGTATATCGCTCGATCCGACTAACCAGTCGCCGTATAATCGTAGATCGAAATAGGGTAACGCATCTCCGGAAAACAAAATGTCCACCTCATAGAGGTGGACATTTTGTATCATCTTACAACTAAAGACGTTAGGCAATTTAGAGCCAAAAATGACCGGACAAAACGGACATAATTTGAGCCATTTTGTCTGTTCGGACACCGGAAATCACCGAGGGATTGTATCTCTGAGTCCAAAATTCCTTGCCATTATACAGTATTGTGGCTATAATACGCCTGTATAAATAAGAGAGGTATTCCCGTACCGATACGGGAAAGGGCTACCAAATTAATCCCTCCAAAGGCGGTTTTTACGATGAAAAAGACAGTTGAAATAAAAGACGGGATCTTGTATATAGACAAGAGGCCCGTTTTTTTTAACTCGGCCGATTATCCGTATTACCGCGACGACCCGGAGAATTGGGACGACAGGCTGAAGAAGATAAAGATGACGGGCATCGACGTCGTTAGCTTCTATGTCCCGTGGCGCCACCATATGACCGGACCAGGCGGGGGATATGCCGTAGATTTTGACGGGAAGACGCGGCCAAACCGCAATGTAAAATTATTTGCGAAGCTGTGCGCGAAAAACAAACTGTGGATGGTCGTCAAGCCCGGCCCTTTCATCCATGCCGAAACAAATTACGGAGGACTTCCGGATTGGGTCTGTCCGGCGGAAGACCCGGAGATCGAGCCGTTCACGGACAGCAAAGGCAACCAGCTCAGGTGGCCGCCGCACAGCGGGAAAATACTGCCGGCCCCGCTTTCGGGTAAATTTAAGGGCATGGTCAGGGAATGGTTCGGTTCGGTGGACAGGAACATCATAAAAGATAATGTTTACCCAAAGGGAAATATTATAGCGGTCCAGGTCTGCAACGAAGGGCTTTATTCCGACTTCCCTGGTTTGATCACGGATTATGACTATTCTCCTTCGGCTTTGTCGCTTTTCCGTAAATTTACGAAGGAGAAAGACCCGCAGGTCCCGAGGGACGTCTCGGCGCTCAAGACCAGGTCTGACCTGAAGGAGTATCTCAGGTGGGGCGAATGGCAATCGGAATATATGGGATCGGTGTACAGGGAATACTCGTCTTTCATTAAAAGCAAGGCGCCTTTTGTGATAAACCTGAGCCCTCCCATAGACGGTAAAAGGCTGGACCATTGGCTTACCCGCGCCATTCCCGAGAAATGGAAAAATATAAATTACGGATTTACAAACTGGCTAAAGCCGGTTTCGGAAGACAGCGTTTCCTTTGAGCGCTATAGCCTGCTGGCGAAGAGGAAGAGGGGGATAAATTTTGAGGAGAATTGGGGCTTCTCCAAGCTTTATGACACGCGTTTCCAATATCCGGTGGTATGCGTCTTCGAGACCCTCCTGGCTGTCGCCAACGGGGCGACGGGTTTTAATGTCTATACCGCCGTCAATACCGGCAGATGGGATGACCTGATCGACCGCGTGCATGAGAGGCCGTATCCGGATTCGTCCCCTATTAAAGAGGACGGCACGCTGACGAAGAAATATGACGTATTGGCCTTGTTGGCGGGCTTCTTTAAGGAGAACGCCGTTGATCTCCTGGAGGCCGGACCCTGCCGCGGTATCGCCTGGGGTTTCTATCCGGCTTATTCGTATCTAGCGGCATGGGATATCCCCGATGACTGCCTGAAAGGGCTGGGGCTTGGCCGGTTTAAATGCGGCTTCGGCGGATTGGACGAATTCCAGAGGCTTCTGCGCGGGAAAAATATAGACTTCCAGATAGCGAATATCAAGTCGGCCGCGCCGAAGGAACTTAATAGCTATAAAAATATCGTATTGTGCGGCGGCTCCTTTATGGACAGGAAGACGCAGCGGAAGTTATTGAAATACGCCTCTTCGGGAGGCAGGCTGATATTTACCGGGGAGGTCCCGTCGCTCGACGAGAATTTCAAGAAATATGACATCCTGAAGGAAAAAGCGGTATTAGCGCGGGCGATGGACGGCGTTTTGGACGCGATAGTAAGCCCGGACAGGAGATTGGAGGCCGAAGGCCCGGACCTCCAGGTTTGGGCTTATGAAAACCGCAAGAAAGCCATCCAATTCTTCTTTATATTAGACTTGTCCGCGGAGCCGGGGATAAAAGAGTTCAGGTATTCGGGGAAAAACTTGAAGGTATCCTTACCCGGGAAGTCCGCGGCGATAGTTAAGGTTAAAGATTCAAGACTCGATGCGGTCTTTGTAAAAGGCGTGAACGAAATGACCGGGAATTCTGTCGTCCCCTGCGTCTCTTTCGGAAAAGATGAATTGAAAGCCGGCGAAGAGTGCGACCTCTCGGCATCGCGCAGGGGGGATAAATGGCAGGTAAAGACCGCCTGACCCTTCAGGCCGCAATTTATTCCCTCAAAATCACATTTTAGCCCCTTGACAACCACGGGTTATGATATATAATATAACCGAGTATACCAAGGTATATCTAAAATCACCTTAACCTCCCGCAAAAAGAGGGCAATAAATATGAAAGATGCCGTAGAGAAAAATTCGCCGGTCCCTTTATATAAGCAGCTTAAGCGGGTCATTGAAAACCAGATAAAGAGCGGCGATAAGAAACCCGGCGAACTCATCTCTTCCGAGAAGGAATTCTGCCAGCAATTCAGCGTGAGCCAGATAACGGTCCGCAAGGCGATGTTCGAGCTGGTGAACGAAGGCGTGCTCTACAGGATCCCGGGAAAGGGAACGTTCGTCTCCGGCCCGGAGCAGGGCTCGAGGGGCGGGTCAAAACTGAAGACCGACAACATCGGATTTGTGATATCGCGCGAACATCACCCTATATTTTCCAACACCTTCTATTCGTATGTCTTCGCCGGAGTGGAAGAAGAGGCGCGCTCCCACGGCTATAACCTTATCTACCAGGTCCTCGACGAAAAATTGATGTTCGACCCCTCCACATTCAAGTTGATAGAGGAAAGAAAGGTCGACGGCCTGATCCTCGTAGGCGAGATGTCCCACAGTTTCATTTCAAACCTTAAAGCGAAAGATATCCCGATAGTCCTGCTCGACCATTATATCGAGAATTCATCGCTAGACTCCATCGTGACGGATAACACGAAAGGCACGGCGGATATGATCAAATATCTTGCGGACCTCGGACACAAGGAGATAGGCTTCCTCGGCGCCACGCTCGAGCACGGCTCTTTTATGGAGAGGTTCGAGGGATACAAGGCCGCGATGAAAAAGCACCGCCTGGAGCTCAACGAGGATTTCGTCCAGACCGGCCTCCTCTGGAACGGATACGGCATCATGGAGAAGATGTTCAGGCTCAAGAAGCTCCCCACCGCTATTTTCGCCTGCAACGACCTGATAGCTATCCGCGCGATGGCTGCGATACAGGACAAGGGGATGAAGATACCCGACGAGATAAGCATTGCCGGTTTCGACGATATAGATATGAGCCAGCAGATACACCCCCCGCTTACCACAGTGCGGGTGGAGAAGGAAGAGATGGGAAAGATCGGCGTCAAAAGGCTTATACAGAGGATGAAGAACAGCAACAAGCGCGCCGAGAAGATCACCGTCCCGACCGAGCTGGTCGTAAGGAAGTCCTGCAAGGCGTTGAAATGAAAAAGGGAGGCGGAAAAGTGAGATACGTCAGCTTGGCCCTGGTATTGTTTTTCACGTTAGTCGCCGCCGCCCCGGTTAAGGCGCACGCGGCAGAGGTCTTATGGGAAAGTTTTGAGGGGGACAATTACTGGGAGCCGGTCGATTGGGAGAACACGGCGCAGGTGAACCTTTCGGTGAGCCCGGATAAACCCTCCGAAGGGAAACAGTCGCTCAAAGTCATAATAAGGGAAGAGGCGACCGACTGGAAGAACAAGGTCAGTTTCTCCAGGGAAGATCCGGTCGACCTCTCGAAAGACAATAGCATAGCCATGGATATATTCAACGAAAAGACCGCTGACCTGGAAGTGGCCGTTGGTTTCATGACAGGCGAAGACTGGGCATATTATGAGTCCGGCAAAAAACCCGTGAAGACCGGCTGGAATAGGGACATAAGCTTCGATCTATCGGCTTCAGATTTTAAGGACAAGGCCAGCGATTGGAAATATGCGGTATCGTTGGCGGACAGGGATAACGTCGGGAAGGTCTTCATACTTCTGTATCGTCCGGCCAGGATGTCCGCCGATACGGTATATATTGATAATATCAGGATAAAATAAAATTTAACAAAAGGAGGACCGGATGAAATACGCATTGCTGTTATCGGTGATCGCAGCGCTGGTATTTACGGGCGTCAGCGCCGGAATTGCCGGCGCCGAAGATAAGCCGTTCGATAATTTTGAGAGCCTGCCGGTGAACTGGGCGTCGCCGGGTTGGGAGAACATCGGGGGCGTGGACCTGGAGTTAAGCACCGAAAAGGCCTCTGAAGGGAAGCAGTCGCTCAAGCTGACGGCCCAGGATGAGCCGCAGGAGTGGAAGAACAGGTTTGTCATCGCCAGGGAAGCGGGCCTCGACCTCTCCGGCTCGAATATGGTCTTGGATATATATACCGACGTGGCTACGGGAATGGGTGTCCAGGTCGGGTTCGATTCGGCCGGGGATTATTACGAGTCGGAGAAGAAGATATTGAGCCAGGGATGGAACAAGGATATCACCTTCGACTTAGGCGCCAAGGATTTCAAGTGCAAGGCGAGCGAGTGGAAGAGCACGGTGCCGTTGGCCGACAGGAGCGACATAACAAAGGTCTTTATCCTCATAACCCATCCGAAGAAGGCGAAGAACGCGACGGTGTATGTGGATAATATAAGGTTCAAATAGAGCTTAATCCTATGTCAAAGACAGGGAGCCCTGTTATGAAAAAAATAATTGCGGCATCGATCTTTGCTCTCTCGGCGGCACTCGCTGCGCTCGCTGTAAATGTCGCTTTCGCGCAGCCGGACCTGCTCTGGGAAAGCTTTGAGAAGGAAAAATTATCCTGGACGCCCATCCCCTGGGATAACGCCCATGAGGTGGGGCTTTCGAGGGTCAGGGACAACGCTACCGAAGGCAGCCGCGCTTTGCGGATGGATATCAAGGAGGACGTAAGCAAGAGCAAGAACAAGGCCGGGATATTCCACGAAGAGAATCTCGATCTCTCCAAGCATAACCTCGTCCTCGATATCTATGTCCAGTCCTCCGAGGCGGCGTCGGCGGCCGTCGGTTTCGAGACCGGCAACGGCTGGACTTATTACGAATCGACGCCGGTCAAATTGAAGAAAGGCTGGAACAAAGATATCGTCTTCGTGTTGGACAAGGCGAATTTCGAGTGCAAGAGGAGCAAATGGAATTACAACGCGAACCTTGCCAACCGCGATGATATAAGGAAGGTCGTCATACTTATCTACGACACCGTCATGTTCGAGGCTGAGACGATATATATAGACAACATAAGGTTCAGGCCGACGCGTAAGCTGGTCATGCCTTTTTCTTTTTGGGCGACAGCCTTTGCGGAAGAGGCGAAAGGGGAAACGAAAGAAGGGACGAAGATAATAGCGGTCAACGCGAGCGCCCCGGAGATACCCAAATACGACAAGTTTGAGCTTACGGTAGACCTGAAAGCCGCTTTTAAGAACCCGTTTGACCCGGAAGAGGCGGACTTAAGCGCCGCTTTCACGAGCCCGGGCGGCGAGACGTTCATAGTCCCGGGATTCCTCTACTCGGCGAAGTTCGGCGCGGATAATAATTACGTTGAGCCGGTCTGGAAGATCAGGTTTACCCCTATGCGGGAGGGGGAGTGGAGATATACCGTTCGCCTGAAGACCCCGGCAGGCGAAGACAAGACAGGGGCGGCATCCTTTAAATGCGCGGCGTCCCCGCTGAAGGGCTTCGTCCGCGTAAGCAAAAAGGATCCCATATATTTCGAATACGATAACGGAGAGTTCTATTACCCGTTGGGCGAGAACGTATGCTGGGCAAGCCTGCCGGGCTACAAAAAATATTTCACCGAGATGAAGAAAGCCGGCGACAACTGGTCCAGGGTATGGATGTGCAACTGGGAGGTAGGCATCGAGTGGGCCAAAGGCAAAGATTACCGCGGGTTGGGTGAGTACAGCCTGAAGAAGGCGGAGAAATTGGACGGGATAATCAATTTGGCCAAAGAGAACGGCATTTTTTTTCAGCTGGTCCTCAACCACCATGGGCAGTTGAGCACAAAGGTCAATCCCCAGTGGAACGAGAATCCTTATAACATAAAGAACGGGGGGCCCTGCGGCAAGCCGCAGGATTTCTTTACGAATGCGTCGGCTAAAAAATATTTCAAGAACAGGATGCGTTATATAGTCGCGCGGTGGGGTTACAGCCCGAATATCATGGCGTGGGAGCTCTGGAACGAGCTCACTTTCATAGACGACCTTAACCTGGATACGGACGCGGCGTGGCATAAAGAGATGGCCTCATATATAAAAGATACAGATCCCAATAAGCACCTGATAACCACAAGCTATGCCGGCACGTTCCACGATTACGGTTTTAACAAGAAACTCTGGGAGTTGCCGGAGATAGACTATACGCAGTTCCATATGTATACGCATGAGATCGTCTCGGCGAACATGGGCGCTTACAGGCTCATGAGCCAGTTCAAAAAGCCGTATTTCATGGCTGAGATAGGGACCGATTCCTCCGACGACGTGGACGCGAAGGACCTCGACGGCGCGTATATCCACGCCGCGATCTGGTCCGAGTATATGCTCGCCTGCGGAGGGAACGCCATGCCGTGGTGGTGGGATAAATATATCCATCCGAAGAAACTGTATTACCACTGGGCCGCGCTTTCGGCGTTCGATAAGGGCGAGGACAGGAGGGGAAAGGATTATAAGACGTCAACGGCGAGGGTCCTGGCCGAGACGGAAGGGCTTAATTCGCCGGTATACGCGATCGGGCTCCTGAATGATATAGAAGGGGCTGTCTGGGTATTCGATCCCAAGTGGACTAAATTCGAGCCGAACCATCCGGAGCCGCCTTTCATAAAGGACGCGCTTGTCAGGATAAACGGCCTGGCCGCGGCAAAATATAAAATAGAATTTTGGGACACATGGAAGGGGCAGATCGTCGAGACAAGGGAAGTGAAGTCCGACGCTGACGGGATAGACGTAAAGCTGCCGCCTTTCAGGAGGGATATTGCGTTTAAGATAAAGCCGGTCGAGCCGGTCATCAGGGGCAACAGAGGCGGGACTAAGGCCGCGCTCGTCTCGACCACCCCGATGCCGATAGGATTTACCCGCAAAGAGGTCGTGGCCAAGAAAGCCGCGGGGCCGATAACCATAGACGGAGACCTCTCCGATTGGAAGCTTCCGAAGTTCGGTAAGGACCAGGTCGCTTATCTCGCGAAGGGTTCAGCCAAATTTTATCTCCTTTATGACGGCGAGAACCTGTATTTCGCCGCGGACGTAAAAGATGACGCGGTTATCGGTAACCAGCGCGGGGTGGATATCTGGCGCGACGATGCCGTGGAATTCTGGCTCGACGCCAAGGGCGATGCCGATATATTCAATAACATGCCGTTCAATCCCGGGTGCTACCAGATAGATTTCGCGCCGCTCACTAAGGACGGCGGGCCGGGCGTTTATGTCTACAGGAACATAAACACGAGGCCGGTCGCCGACGCGATAAAGGCCGCTTCCAGAATATCCAAGGGGACAGAGGATAGCGGATATGTGATCGAGGCGGCCATCCCTATACAAGCGATAACCGGGCTCGAGATGAAAGACGGTAAGGTCCTCGGGGTCAATTTCTCGCTCTCGGACAAGGATTCCGCGAGCGGCGAATGGAAACATATGATATGGTCGGGGCAAAAAGAAGACGACGCCACGCAGTGGGGTAAACTGAAGGTCAGGAACTGACTTACGGGAAATCAAATGATATATAAAAAATTCGCATCAGTCATATTTTTGTCTCTTGCCTCCCTGTTATTTACGGGCGGCCAGGATGCCTTGGCCGGCGAAAAGTGCGAGGATCCGGTCTACCTGAAACCGGCCTCAGCCGTCGCGTCGTCTTTCGACGATTCCGAGTGGGCTCCTGAGCCGAACCCGATGGCCGTAGGCGACGGGGATTTCAATACGCGCTGGTCGCCGGTGCTCGGCAGGGACGGGGAATGGATATTTTACGATTTCGGGAAACCCAAAACTTTTACGAAGACCGTTATCTGCTGGGAGCGCGCTTACTCCCCGGAATACGAACTCCTTGTCTCGGACGACGCGAAGCAATGGAAGCCGGTGATGGTCCTCAAGAACAGGCGCGGCGGCACCGATACTATCGGCATACCGCAGACCACGGCGCGCTATCTTAAACTTGTCGGCCTCAAGAGGTCGAATCCAGAATGGGGAATCTCGATATGGGAATGGGAGGTCTACGGCCCGAAAGAGCTTAACCCGGAGGATAAACCGATAGAACAGGTATTCCCGGACCGCAAGCTGCGCGAAGTGATAAAGCTTTCCATGGAAGCGCCGGCCGCTTCACCTGGCCCGGTCACAGCCGCCGAATTCCAGAAAGGCGTAAACTATGCTTCCTATAATGAGAGTGACCTGGCTGCAAAAGAATCCGACACTATGCTGGAATACCTGAAGACGATAAACGTGACCCATGTCTGTTTTATCGTTACATGGTACCAGGATACGCTAGAGTCGATGAAGATCTATCCGGAGAGTCCTGAAGGCGGCAGGACGCCGGTAGATGAGGCGTTGACCCACGCGATAAACAAGGCGCATTCCCTGGGATTCAAGGTGATGCTCAAGCCGCACATAGATATCCAGACCGGCGAATTCCGCGGAGATATCCCGGGCGAAGAAGAGTGGTTCAGGAATTATGAGGAATTTATCCTCAAGTACGCCAAGATGGCCGAAAAATACAACGTTGAAATTTTTTGTATAGGCACAGAGCTTGCCGGGACGCCGATGAAGTGGGAGCCGCAATGGAGGAAGATAATAAAGTCGGTCAGGGGGAATTATAAAGGCCCCATAACTTACGCGGCCAACTGGAACGAATATAAGGAAGTTCCTTTCTGGAACGACCTGGATTTTATCGGCATAGACGCTTATTTCCCCCTTACCTCGAAAGCCAATCCGGCGAAGGCGGAGTTGGCCGGGGCATGGGAGAAGGAAGCAAGGAGCATGGAGGATTTTTTCAGGAAAAAGGGCATAAATAAACCGGTAATATTTACAGAAGCCGGATATACCAGCGCCGAGGGGACGGGCAAGACCCCGTGGACGGTGCCATCAAAGGTCGAGAGCCAAAAAGAGCAAGCTGACTGTCTGGACGCGATGATGACGGTCATGACAAAACGGGTGTGGTTCAAAGGCCTTTACTGGTGGTGCGTGTTCCCGCAGGATATTGAAAGTCCGCTCGGATACACGATCAAGGGCAAGTCGGCCGAAAAGGTTTTGGCCGGCTGGTATAAGACGGCAAAGTAAAAGCAGGGAAAGGAGGAAGTTGAAATGAAAAGGTTGGCAGTGGTTCTTTTTGCGGTTTTGATGTTGACATCTTCCGGCGTATGCAACGCGGCAGAGACCGTGATCTTCGGTTTTGAGAAGGATACGGACGGCTGGCGCATACCCGATTGGGCGCTTGAAAAAGAGGATAGCGTCGCGAGAGAGATATCGGTATCTTCCGATTGGGCTTCCGAAGGGAAGAAATCACTCGCCGTATCCAGCGAGTTCCTGGACAAGAAATGGTCAGGCGCGTATGTCGAGATCGAGGATTACTACGATTGGTCCCCTTACGGCAAGATATCAGCCGATGTCTATATCCCGAAGGATGCTCCTGCCGGACTTAAGGGCAAGATAATCCTTACTGTCGGCGAGGACTGGAAGTGGGTCGAAATGGGAAAGACGATCCCGCTTACTCCGGGACAGGTCACGACAATAACGGCAGATCTCAAGCCGGGCAGCAAGGACTGGAAGAACACGGTCGTCGATGACAGCTTCAGGAAAGACGTCAGGAAACTCGGCGTCAGGGTCGAAGACAACAGGACCGCCTGGAAAGGCAAGATATACATCGACAACATCAGGGTGGAATAATACGGCATTACCGGGGCGTCGTCAATGCGGCGCCCCGGTAGTACTTAAATCCTAGTCTAAGGAGATAACGACATGTCTTTACGCAATAAGATGTTCATCATCGTACTTATAATTCTCGCTTTTTTGGCGGGATACTTATTCAGCCTGAGGGGCGCTAAAAAACCCGAGGGCCAGGCGAAACCCGAGGCCACGGCCGAGGTGATAACCCCGGGGCAAACGGCTCCTTCGCCTCTTACGGCGGCGCCGATAGTTGCGCCGATTGTCCCCGAAGAGCATAAAAAGATAGAGAGGCCTTCTTTTCCGCAATTCCAAAAAGGCATAACGTATGTGACGTGGGACAGGGTCGCATACGGCAAGGGTTTTTCCGACTTATCGATGTCAAAGCTTTCGTCATTAGGGTGCCGATATATAGCCATAGTAACGACGTGGTACCAGACAGATTATAACAGTACTGAGATAAGGCCCGGGGCCTATACGCCTACCGATGAAGGGCTCGCGCATGCCATTGGACAGGCCCATAATTTAGGCCTCAAGGTGATGCTCAAGCCCCACCTCGACCTGGTCAAGGGAGGATATTGGCGCGGAGAGATACAGTTCAATAATGACGCGGACTGGGAGGCGTGGTTCAAGAGTTACGGGAATTTCATCGCCCATTACGCCGCTTTGGCGGAAAAAGAGAACGTCGAATTATTATGCATAGGCGTGGAGCTGACGACCCCGGCCACATATAAAGGCGAACTTTGGGACAAATAGGTGATAAGCGAGGTCAGGAAAGTCTTTACCGGCCCGATAACATACGCGGCCAACTGGAACGAGGAATACCAGAATATCACGTTCTGGGATAAGCTCGATTATGCCGGCCTCGACGCATACTTTCCGCTTTCCGATAAAGAGAAACCCACGCTTGACGACCTCCGCGAAGGTTGGAAAAAATATATCCCGGAGATCGAGGCGTGGCAGAAGAAGATAAACAAGCCCGTGATCCTTACCGAGGTCGGATATAAGAGTTCGACCGGCGCGGCCAAGACGCCGTGGGAGCACCAGCTCGGCAGGGAGGTCGACCTCCAGCTCCAGAGCGACTGCTATACCTCCATGCTCGAGGCCTTTTGGGACAAACCGTGGTTTTACGGGATGTATTGGTGGTATTGGGGCACGAACGAGAGGATGGGCGGGAGCACGGACCGCGGGTTCAATATCCAGAATAAACCGGCATCTGATATAGTCAAACTGTGGTATTCTAAAACGAAATAAGGAGGGACAATAAATGAGATTCGTATGCAAGAAGTATGAGAAGAACCCGATCTTGACAAAAGAGGATGTCCCTTACCCGTGTGACGCGGCCTACAATGCCGGCGCGGCGAAATACAACGGCAAATACTACCTCCTATTCAGGGCCCTGCGCCTGAACGGTAACTGCGAATTCGGTTTGGCGGTGAGCGACGACGGTTATAACTTCACCGTGCGCCCGAAGCCGGTCATGGTCCCTGCGACGACCGGGCCGTTCGCGTTCTACGAACAGAAAGGCATAGAGGACCCGAGGATCACGAAGATCGGCGACACTTATTATTTCTTCTACAGCTGCTATTCGGGCATTGGCATGAGGATAGGGCTTGCCAAGACAAAGAACTTCGAGAAATTCGAGCGCGTGGCGATGACAACGACTATCGACTACCGCAACTCGGTCCTATTCCCCGAGAAGATAAACGGCAAGTACTGCCGTTTTGAGCGGCCGAACGTCGGGCGCCAGGGCATCTGGATCTCTTATTCACCCGACCTCATACACTGGGGCGAGCAGGAGCTTATAATGCTTCCCTACGGCAACCATATCTGGGAGGACCACAAGATAGGCGCCGGGGCGCCGCCGATCAAGACGAAGAAGGGATGGCTCAGCATCTATCACGGCGTGACCTGGACGATGGACGGGATGACATACAGGCTGGGCGTCGCGATGCATGACCTCAAGAACCCGGCAAAAGTTCTCGGAATCGCGGACCAGTTCATAATCAGCCCTGACGAGATATTCGAAAGGGTCGGTTACGTACATAATGTAGTCTTTACCTGCGGCGCGATCCCTGAGCCTGACGGCACGGTCAAGATCTATTACGGCGGCGCGGATACGGTCATGTGCGTCGCGACGGCTAAGATAGACGACCTGGTCGATATCGCCTTGAAAGGGAAGAGGAAACCGCTATAAGCAATTATCTCGGCATAGACATAGGCGGGACGAATATCCGCTTCGGCATCATAGACGGGCGCGGTAAAGTCATCGCGAGATACCGCATGCCGACGCTCAAAGAGCAGGGAAAGGATGAGGTGATCCGGCGCCTGCTCGATGCCGCGGCCGGTCTTATCGAAAAGTCCGGCGTTAAAGTGAAAGCTATCGGGGCCGGTTGCCCCGGCCCGCTGGACAGTAAGAAAGGCATAATCCTTTCTCCGCCGAACCTGCCGGATTGGCGGAGGGTGCCGTTAAAAAAGATCATTGAAAGAAAATTCCGCCTGCCCGTGTCAGTCGAGAACGACGCGAATTGCGCCGGGCTCGGTGAAGCGGTGCGCGGCGCCGGCCGCAAAGCCTCAAGCATGGTCCTGTTGACGCTCGGCACCGGGATAGGGAGCGCCATCGTCCTCGATGGGAAATTATGGACCGGAAAAGGCGGGTTCGCCTCTGAACTGGGGCATGTATCTATAGATATTAACGGCCCGAAATGCGGCTGCGGCAACCGGGGCTGCTTAGAGATGTATGCCTCGGCCACGGCTGTAGTCCGGCGGATGAAAAAAGCCGATATGACGGCCGAGCAGATCTATGACGCGGCAAGAAAAGGGGATAAGCTTGCGCGCAAGATCGTCGATGAAACAGCCGTATACCTTGGCGCCGCGATAGCCAACATAATAAACGCGCTCGATCCGGAAGTGATAGTTTTGGCCGGAGGGATGGCAAATGCAGGAAAGATATTTTTCAATAAGATAGGTAAAGCCGCGAAGGAAAGGGCTTTAAAGGAAGCAAGCAAAGGGGTCAGGATAGTGCCCGCGGAACTCGGTGATGACGCGGGAATAATCGGCGTAGCCTGGAGGGCGAAAAAGCCATGAAAAAGTCATTGTTCGTAATGTTTATCCTGTCTGTTCTGGCGGTCGTCAATTGCGTCTACGCCGCCGAGACCGAGACCGTCGTGTGGGACGGCCTGGAATCCAAGAACCTCTGGAGCATAGCCCCATGGGGCGATGCCGCGAAACTGACCGTCACCCCGGAGGACAAGACCGAAGGCGAGAAATGCTTCAAGGTAGAGTTCGGGCCGGAGGGGAAGCAGAACCCGCCCAAGGGAGTTGTCCTCGAAAGGGAACAGTCGGCTATCGACCTGGATTCGACGAAGAAGCTCGTGGTCGATATCTACAACGACGGCCCGCCCTTCGAGCTGGCCCTTGTCCTGTATACCGATGAATTCATCGAGAGCGCGACCGAGACGATAAAGAAGGGGCTGAACAAGGACATAACTTTCAAGGTCCACGAGAAAAATTTCAAATCGCCGACCAGCAACTGGCAGTATAATTACGCTCCCAGGGCAGGCACGATCGCGTGGCGGATAATGTTCGTGATCTATTCGGAAGATGTCGAGGCGAAGGCGAACGTCTATTTCGACAATATCCGCGTCGAGAGGACGCCGAGGCTGGCGAGCGAGCAGAAGGTGATCCCTGTCGCCGAATATAAAGCTCCGAAGATCCTTTCTGTAAAAGGCGAGAAGGAGAGCGTCGAGCAGTTCGAGAAATTCGAGATAACCGTCGATTTCGACGGGACATACCAGTATCCGTATAATCCGGAGAACATAGACCTGAGCGCGGTATTCACCTCGCCTGGCGGAAAGAAGATCACCATGCCCGGGTTCCTTTATTCCGGAAAGGTCGACGGCGTAAATATTTCGGACGCGGTCTGGAAGATAAGGTTCACCCCGGACAGGGCCGGTAAATGGGAATACTATGTGAGCGTGACCAACCCGAAAGGGACGGCTAAGTCCGACAGCCTGACTTTTGAATGCGCGGCCCCGGCCACACCGAAAAAAGGATTTGTCCGCATAAGCAAGAAGGACCCGCTCTATTTCGAGTTCGACAACGGCGATTATTATTACCCGATAGGCCAGAACGTGGCGTGGGCGCCGTCGGTGAACGCGTTCGATCGTTATTTCTCCAGGATGAGCGAGAACATGTACAACTGGACGCGCGTCTGGATGTCGAGCTGGCAGTGCGCCATAGAATGGCTCGACGTCGGAGATTTCCACGGCCTTAATAATTACAACCTCAAGAACGCGAAATTACTGGATGATATCACCGACCTGACGAAGAAATACAACCTGTATTTCCAGCTCGTATTGAACCAGCACGGGCAGCTCAGCACAAAGGTCGACCCGGAGTGGCTCAATAACCCCTACAACGTGAAGAACGGCGGGCCATGCAAGGAGCCGAAAGATTTCCTTACGAACCCGGAAGCCAGGAAGCTCTATAAGATGCGCGTGCGTTATATCGTGGCGCGCTGGGGATACTCCACGAACATCCTCGCGTGGGAGCCGTGGAACGAGCTTACGCTCATGGACAATTACGACGCGAAACTCGACATCCCGTGGCAGAGGGAGATGGGCCAGTACATTAATTCGATCGACCCCTACAGGCACATGGTAACCACCAGCTATTTCGGCAACTTCCCGAAGGAGATCTGGAAGCAGCCCGAGATATCCTACGGCCAGATACATATGTATACGCCGGAGATAGTCACGACCCTCGACGGGCTCTATACGATAATGAAGGATTATAAGAAGGCGTATTTCGTCGGCGAGTACGGCGGCAGCAATTTAAGCGGCATCGATATACAAGACCCGAATGCCACGGTCCACCACAACGGCATCTGGGCCGCCTATACCACAGTATCATCCGGCGACGCGATGCCGTGGCAATGGGACGATTATATCGAGCCGAATAACTTTTATTTCCACTGGCTCTCGCTCGCAAAATTCAACGAGGGCGAAGACAGGCGCGGCCAAAGCTACCGGTACAGCCGCGGGACGCTCGAGTTCGATGACGGGACGATACTTAACGCCCAGGGCATAATGAATAACAAGAGGGCGCTTATCTGGGTATATGACCTGCTGAGGACGAAATTCAACCAGGGCGCGTTCAGGCCTCTTGATATCAAAGGCGCCGTATTGACGGTCGCCGGGATGGACAAGGGAGATTATAAAGTCGAGTTCTGGGACACATATAGCGGGAAAGTCACCGGGACGGTCGATGCCGCGTGCAAAGGCTCGAAGATAGAGATACCCTTGCCCGAGATAACCCGGGATATGGCCCTAAAGGTGATATCCCTGGATGCCAAGGCCCGTCCCAGGCCTGCAAAGGTCTACATAGCTTCGAAATTGCTGAAGAAGGATGTGCCGTTGGAGATGCGCGATATCTGGGAAGGTTTTGAGAAACAGGGCGATTGGGTCTGCGCGGACTGGGGCGATAAAGGGAAGGTTTCGCTCGCCAAAGACAGGCTCACCGAAGGCAAGACTTCGATCAAAGTGGTATTCGACAAGGCGGGCAAGAGGACCGATGGGAAAGGCCTGTGCCTCCAGAATACCAAGCTTGACCTCGACCTGTCAAAGGCCAAAAAGATGATATTCGATGTTTATCTCGACGCGCCGAACTCCATAGAGGTAGCGGCCGTCCTTAACAGCAAGGGCTTCTGCGAGAGCGTCAGGAAGCAGCTGGTTCCCGGCTGGAACAGGAACATCACGTTCGATCTTACGGCTAATACTTTCAAGAAACAATCGACCAAGTGGCAACACAAGGGCGCCATCGACAGGGAAGAGCCGATGAAAGAAATGATGTTCATGTTCTACCCGTGGGACGTGGATTCCGGCGCTATCTACGTAGACAATGTGGGATTTTTGAACGACTAGGGATCTCAGACGCAGGATAACAAAATTTTACATCAAAAAAGCAATAATATATTCTTGACAAAGAGTGCTTAAGGTGATATATTTCCTTTGATAGTTATACCAGAGTATACTTGCCTTGTTATTCAATAATCATTTAATCCTTGTAGAAACATCTTTGTTTCCAATTAAATAGTATACTAGGATATACTAATCAAAGGAAAGGGGGTTGGTAAATGGTCAAAAGCTTAATAGCGGTAAAGGAAGAGATCAGCCAAACAATTTCAACATTTCAAAAAGAAGGAGGTGAAACAATAATGATGAAGTACATGGTAGTGATTGCAGCGATGTTATTGGTAAGCGGTTCGGCGTTCGGTACAACTTTGTATGACTTCGAGTCAGGCACGCAGGATTGGTCAGCTCAGACTTATGTAGACAGCCAGGCTATATCCGCCGTTGCGCAATCCAGCGCCCAGGCAAAATCCGGTTCATCTTCATTGATGGGAACGACTCACTTGGTTGCGACGAACCCGGCCGATGCTAATTACAGCAAGGGTGAGGTCAAGATCGAAAGAGGCGCATCTAACGCGCTTAATCTGCAAGGAGTACTGGCTTCTGTGTCGGTCTTCGGACCTACCGGCGCGAAGGGAGGGAATCCTTCGTCCCCCAACGGATGGCAGATGTTCTTTAAAGACACTTCCTGGAAGTCGTGGTACGGTCCGTGGAGTGATTTGACGGAGAATACCTGGCAGACGTTATCGGTAACGCCAGGTTCTACGGTCCCGGCTTTTGTCGATTCGGGTTTTGACCCCACGCAGATCATGGTCATGGGCGTCAAGATCGGTACCGGTGGTTCGGCCACAGGGACCTATGACGGTCCCGTCTATGTCGACGACTACACCGTGGTCCCTGAACCGGCGAGCATGCTTCTTCTCGGCAGCGGTCTGATTGGCATCTTTGGTTTCGCGAGAAAGAAGAAAGCGTAGTAAAAATTCGACAGTAGAGGTACAATAAGAAAAATAATAAAGGGGGTATTAAAGCTATGAGGAAAGTTCAAAAGGACTTGCTCCCTCACCCGAAAATAGCTTTAAGCACCCCCTTTTTTATCTCCGGGAGGAACAATAGGGGCGTCGCCCTTATCCTCACGGTAGGGGTGTTGGCCCTTATCCTGCTCGTCGGCACTTCCTTTGCCATCAACATGATAGCGGACCTCAAGTCGGCGAAAAACTTCAGGAATGCCGCGGAAGCGAAATATCTCGCCGAGGCCGGGATAAACAGGGCGATCTCCGAACTCCTCTACGGCACCGAAGGATTTGTAAGCGACGCGGTCGACTCGTCGGATGAGCTTTGGGCGCAGAGCCCAGCTTATAATACGCCGGTAGGTAACGGCGGTTATAGGGTAGATAAAATATATGATTGCGCGGGCCAGATATGCATAAACGACGCAAATCCTAACCTAAGCGTTATACTGGAGAACCTGGTCGCTTCCCTTGGCGCGCCCCTGTCCGCCGGCGATGGCGCGGCGATAGTCACTAATCGTCCCGCTGCCGGTTATACCACAAAGGAAACAATAATAGAAGCCCTTCCCGGAGCGGCGCTTGCCGACAAAAAGGCAAAATACAATAAGATAAAGGACCATATAACCTTACAGGCATTTATAGATTACGATGTAATAAGCCCCGCGTCGCCTTATCCCGCGGCGCCCAGGGCGCCGGTAAACGTGAATACCGCATCAAGGGAGGTATTGATCGCGGTCCTGACGGGGATAAGCGACGGCACGAATACTATGACTTCCGCGAAGGCCGCTGCCCTCACCGACCATCTTATAAATAACCGCCCTTACGGGACCTACGACCAGTTGTGGGGCATGCTCTTGTCCGCAGAGACGCTCGGTTATATCGCCGCCGGCGACGCTGCTGCCGTCATGGCGAACGCCAACCCGAACACGGACCTGATGCGCGCGAACCCCAATTATTCATGGCGGTATAAGCATGTATCGAGGTATGATCCCGCCAATCCCGACATCCAGGCCTATTACGACGCGAATGGCGTCCCCCTCACGGTAGATAAGACCGCGCTCTCGGTTTATACGACGGAATTCTGCTTCAACTCCGGCGGATATTATGAGATCAACGCGACCGGGTTCATAAATGACGCGTCAGGGAACCAGGTGGCATCTAAAAGCCTGCAGGCGGTCGTAAAACTTTTCGATATCTGGAAACAGACTACCCAGGCCCAGTTCGCGCAGGGCACGATAAGTAATACCGAGCTCTATCCGGAGTACGACCAGGCCTCTTCCGGCGTATCTCCCGCCGCCTATGACGGGCAGGTAATGCTCACGACAAGGAAAGAAGCAGCCCCTTCCGGAACACCGCATTTCAAGATCGATTACGCAGATAAGGCCAATCATCTGAACGCCGACAGCGCGGGGGGAAACGCTGCCAGGCAGACGAGCGGCGTCACAGGCCCTATCCCGAGGGAGGCCGGCATACTTGCTAATCCTGCGGGCAATCTTATGCCTGACGGGGTATTTTATCCCCGCGATGGACAGACTATAGATTGGTTTTATCCAGAAAACAATATAGAGGCGAGCAGGGGCTCTATAGAGATATGGTTTAAGCCGAATTTCTATGAAAGATGGGTGACGTTTCCTACCTATGATTCGGGTAAGATATTTGAAACGCAGACCAGATCTTTTTGGGATGCCGACGGCAATGAATGGAAATGGTCCAATTCTTCCATTGATATGTATATGGCCAGGGGTTCCGGCGAGACCTCGTGTAAAGTCGTCGTCAGGGTCCACGGGAAAGACGGCCTGGAGCATAATTTTTCTTATTGGCTTTGGGGCGTCAGCAGTTCCTGGGGGGCGGGGACGTGGCACCACCTGGCTTTTGTGTGGGACTTTAATACCGCGGAACAGCATATGTATATAGACGGGATCAGCCAATATGATAATTCGCTGGCCATCCAGCCATACGGGTTTACCGGATTTCAGGGCCTGCAGTTCGGCTGCGATACGAACGCGAACGAGCCTCCGAACGGCACTATGGATGAGATACGCGTATTCCCGACGATGTTAAATGCATCCGACATCGGCAACGATTGCGCTGCCGGAAGATACTACGATGTGGGGGACGCCTCTTTTACGTCTTCTTCGCATGCGGCGGGCGCGGTAAGACTTGGGACTATATCATGGACCGAACACGTCTCGGACATGAACGGCAACCCTATTATCCCGGGTGCGGACATAACTTTTGACGTTTTTGACGGCGCGAATTGGCTAGGCAACAGCTCATCCAGGTCTAACCCGGCGGGCAATCCGCTCAATGTCGTTACCGGCGGCACGGGTGATATCAGGTATAACGCCTATTTCCTGGAATCCGGGGACGGCCTCCTTGATTCGCCGGTCCTGGACGATGTGACGATAACTTATCAAAAACGCGCGAAGATATTATACTGGAGAAATATATAAATGAAAAAGGGAATATGTTTCATCTCTCTTATATTTGCTCTGTCATTGGCGTGCCGGGCCTCATTCGCGGACACGGTGACGCTCAATAACGGCCGCTCGCTCGAAGGAGAGATACTCGA
This sequence comes from Candidatus Omnitrophota bacterium, assembly GCA_041653595.1. Classification (NCBI taxonomy): domain Bacteria; kingdom Pseudomonadati; phylum Candidatus Omnitrophota; species Candidatus Omnitrophota bacterium. The sequence continues at coordinate 19,965 of JBAZFB010000004.1, forward strand.
AGAGAACGGCGCGACCATGACTTTAAGGACGAAAATAGGAAAGGTAATTTTCAAACGCGCCGATGTCGCCTCGGAGAAACGCACGGAGCTGCCCGAGGGATTCTTCGGCGCGAGGGCGGAGGAGAAGCCCCGGGTCACGGTAAATCCGGTGCCGCTCAAGGCCGAGGGTTACGGCGAGGCGAATTCCGGGAAATTTAATTTGAACGTTTCGGCCGAGATGAAAAGTTCTTACAACGGCGACGCTATTCTCGTTAAGTATAAGACAAACCTTCCGCAGAAGACCGTCCTCTTCCTGCAGGTCAGGGCGCTCAACCAGGTTATCGTCACGCGCAAGCATGCGGTGGAAGGGCAGTCATTTGCGATAAGGTTCGGCCCGTTCAAGGAGAAGAGATTCTCGCCGGGCATCTATGTAGTCGAGGTCTCCTGCATAGCCTCAAGGCAGGAGAGCGAAGAGATAAAGAAGAAACTCGAAGGCGTTGGCGATATCGTCGCGACCGCGGAGATCCGCGTAGGGTCTCCGGACGAGGCAGAGGGGGCTACCGGCAAGCGCAGGAAGGAGTTGGCGGCCGAACTTAAGGAACTGGACAGCCTTTACAATAAGCTGAGCCTGGAATACGAATCCCAAAAGAAGAAATTCAACAAAGAGAGATGGGAATCGTTTACGAACGACTTTGAGGGCACGATAGAGAAGATAAAGGATGCGGACCTGGCGTACCGGAAGGTCGCGATAGTCATGGACTACCCGGCGCAGGAGAACGCCAAGATATCTATCGCGGATATTTTAAGGAAGCTCCGGATCCGTTATGCGGAAAGTCTATACAAGGCGAACAACCTCGAGTTCAAGGTCCCTCCGTCGGATGACGGCAGGGGAGCGGAAGCGCTCGACGTCAACACGAAGAGCCTTCTTGCCTCTGCCCGTAGTTTTGTAGAGAAATCGGAAAAAAAGACGGAGCAAAAGTAACTATTTCTTGACTTTTTATCACAATAGAGAATAATAAGGCTATGCGCGGAATAGAACGCGGAAGTGCTATATGGTGTCTTTTTTTATTTTTTGCGGCCCTCATTTTATCCTGCCTTTCCGGCTGCGCGAAGAAATCTTCCGAGAAAGAGATACTCATGTGGCTCGTCGGTTCCGAGAAGCAGGCCCAGAAGATAACCGAGCTCGGGCGGGATTTTTATAAAGAGACCGGAGTCAAAGTGAGATGCGAGGCGCTCTCGTGGGGAGAGGCCCATTCGAAATACCTGACCTCGGTCGTAGGGGAAGTCACCCCCGACATCGGGACGATGGGGCTTACCTGGGGGACCGAATTCGGCAACCTGGGCGCGATGGTCGACCTCCAGAAGGCTTTTCCTGCGGACCTCAAGGATATAGAGGACAACATCTTTCCCGGCCTCGCGGAATCCATAAGATATAAAAACAGCGTCTATGCCGTCCCGTTCGATATAAGCGAATATGTAATGTATTACAGGATCGACATAGTCGGAAGGCCGCCGCGGGACTGGAAAGAACTGGCTTCCCTTCTGGCCGATCTCAACCGCGACGGCAAGTCGATGATAATCGACTGGGGCGGCCTCGGATGGATAGGATACAGCCCGTTCCTGTGGCAGGCGGGCGGGGATTTTTATAATAAGGAGAAGACGGCCGCCACGCTCGATACCGCGGCCGCGGAAACCGGGATGGAATTCTTTACCGGCCTATATAAGAGATACGGCGTGCCGAAAGAGGAGAAACCCGTAGAGCAAGGATTTAAGATGGGCGACTACCCGATATTCATCTCCGGGAACTGGAAGATGAAGAGCCTTGCGGACGTTGCCCCGGAGATAAACGGTAAATGGGGCATATCGCCGCTCCCGGCCGGGCCCACAGGAAAGAGGACCGGGTTCATCGGCGGCAGGGTTATGGGAGTCTTCTCCCAGTCCAAATTAAAGGATGAGTCGTGGGAGTTCATCAAGTATCTCTCCCGCCCGGCGGTCCAGCTGAAATTATACGAGGCGACCCTCGAGTCGCACGATACCTATCTTCCCCCGAACATAAAGACGTGGGATATCCTCCCGATGGATGCGGCGTTCAAGGAACCGCTTAAGGCGCAGGCGATGGACTCGAAAGGGCCGCCGTCATTATTGGGCTGGGATGACAGCACGAGGTTCATAGATACGGCCATACAACTTATCGTCCTGAAGGGCAAGGACGTGAAGGCCGCTTTAGCCGGCGCGAACGACGAGTTGAACAGGAGGCTCAGGAAGTGAAGTCGGTAGCCAAGGAATTGAACAAGCAGAAATGGGCGTATATCTTCATCGGGCCGTCCTTTATCATCTTCGCCGTATTTCTCATAATACCGGTCTTCGCGTCGCTTTACTGGAGCCTGACCGAATACAATATCCTCCAGCCGCCCAAATTTGTCGGCCTGCAGAATTATATAAATATAATATTCCACGACCCGCGTTTCTGGAAGGCGATGGTAAACACCGCGATCTATGTGGCCGGCACGGTCCCGACGAGCATAGCTATCTCGCTGCTTCTCGCCGTGGCCATCGACCAGAACATCCGTTTCAAGAACTGGTTCAAGACCTTCTTCTTCATCCCGAGTATCACTTCGATTATAGCGATCTCGGTCATCTGGAAGTGGCTTTACGCGAGCGGGAAATACGGCCTCTTTAACCACGCCCTTTCGTCGATCGGGATAGCGCCGGTAAACTGGCTCGGAGTGGATTGGACGCTTCCCTCGATAATAATCATGAGCGTCTGGGGCGGTCTCGGGTATAACATGATACTCTTCATCGCCGGGCTGCAAGGCATCCCCCAGGTCTTCTATGAGGCGGCCGAGGTCGACGGGGCGAGCGAATGGGACAAGTTCCGCAACATCACGCTTCCGCTCCTGGCGCCGACGATGGTCTTTGTCACCATAATGTCGATCATAAGCGCGTTCCAGGTCTTCGACGCGGTATATATCATGACCTACAGTTCGGAGGGGGCGGTGGGCGGGGCGCTCGACTGCGCGCTGACGATAGTCGCGTATCTCTACGATACCGGCTTCCAGAGGTTCGCGATGGGCTACGCCTCGGCGCTGGCGTACCTGATATTCTTCGTCCTCTTCATCGTAACGGTGATAAACATGAGACTGGTCGAGAAAAAGATAGAGTATTGATATGGACATAAACGGGATAAAAGAGCTGGAGAGAAGAGGCACCGTCAGGGTCGCGAGCAAGAAGAAGCAGCAGCGGACCGCCAACCTCCTCATTTATACTTTCCTGATAGCCGGCTCATTCATAATGATCGTGCCGTTCGTGTGGATGATAGTCACGTCATTCAAACCGCTCGACGAGATAAATACCTATCCGCCGAGCTTCTTTATCCGCAAGCCGACGATCGCGGCATACCTTGAACTCTTCAGGATAATACCGATGGGCAGGTATTTCCTCAACAGCCTTTTTGCCACGACGGCGATCACGCTGGCCAACATATTCTTCTGTTCCCTGGCCGGCTACGCCTTCGCCAAGCACAGGTTCTTCGGCAGGGACAAGCTCTTCCTCCTGCTTGTGGGTTCGATGATGATACCCTGGCAGGTGAACCTGATACCGAGTTTCGTCATAGTGAAGAAGTTCGGGTGGCTTAACTCGTTTTACGGGTTGATAATCCCGGCGATGTCCGGCGCGTTCGGGATATTCCTGATGAGGCAGTTCATAATGAACATCCCGGATGACCTGATAGACGCGGCTAAGATAGACGGCTGTTCCGAGTTCACTATATACCGCAGGGTGATCTTGCCGCTCATACAGCCGGCGCTCGCCTCGCTGGCGATATTTACCTTTATGGCCCAATGGAACAATTTCGTCTGGCCGCTCGTGATAATATATTCCTCGAAGATGAGGACGATACCGCTCGCGCTCTCTGTCCTGAACGGGCAGTTCGGGACGAATTTCGCGATGGTCATGGCCGGCGCCGTGGTCGCCACGGCCCCCGTATTGATAGTATTTATAGCCTTCCAGAAATATTTCGTAAAGGGTATAGCGCTTACCGGCCTGAAGGCGTGACGCATGAAAAATCCCCTCCCCGTCGTCCTGGCGTGCGTTTTTGTATTGGCCGCGGCCGAAGCCCACGCCTATAAGCCGGCCGCGATAAATTCGGCCATCGCTTCTTCCGAAAAAGTGGGCATGTACGGCCTGTTCGAACTTACGGTTGACCTGAGCGCCGAATACGAAAACCCGTTTGATCCCTCCCAGGTCGACCTCTCCTGCATCTTCAAATCACCGTCCGCCAAGGAAATAAAAATCCCGGGATTCCTTTACTCATCGTCAGGGAAGAGGCCGGTCTGGAAGATACGTTTCTCCCCGAATGAAGAGGGAGAGTGGGCCTATTGCGCGGCAGTCGCAGACAGGCGGTCTTCTGCCAGGTCGCCGGCCGGAAGGTTCATGTGCGTCCCGTCCGGCGCGAGCGGACCGGTGAGGGTAAGCAAGATCGATCCCTGTTATTTTGAGACCTCCGACGGAAAATTCTTCTTCCCTGTCGGCATGAACGTCGCGTGGCTCGGTGGGGATACGCTGTATAATTACGACGGCTATTATAAGAAGATAAGCGGCAACGGCGGGAACTGGTCGCGGCTGTGGCTGTGTTCCTGGGGCCTCGGGCTTGAATGGAAGAAGGACAAGTCGTACGGCGGCCTCGGGAAATACAATCTCAGGAACGCGGACAGGATAGATAAGATACTGGGGATGGCCGAAAAATACGGCATGCGCGTCCAGCTTACGATAAATATCCACGGCCAGTTTAGCACTTCATCAAATTCTGAGTGGGGCGTAAACCCATATAACGCCAAGAACGGCGGGCCATGCAAGTCCCCGCCGGATTTTTTTACGAACGAGGACGCAACAAAGCTCTTCAAGAACCAGCTCCGTTATATAATCGCCAGGTGGGGATACAGCCCGGCGATATTCTCGTGGGAGCTTTGGAACGAGATTGACCTGACCGACGGTTTCGACGAGGCCCGCGCCGGCGAATGGCACAAGGAGATGGCGGATTATATAAAGGGCGCGGACCCGCTCGGCCATATGATAACCACGAGTTTCTCAAAGCCGCTGGATTACTCGCTCTGGCGCGCGCCATACATCAGCTATACGCAGATCCACCAGTACAGCGACGTTATGATAGACGAGATAGTCTTCCGCGCGAAGGAGTTCCGGGAGAGGTACGGAAAGCCGGTCCTTATCGCTGAAGTAGCCAGCACCGCGAAGGAAGGGACAATAGAGCGCAGGCAGGATCCCCAGGGGATAAGGTTACATAACGCGCTCTGGTCTTCGGCCGCCTCGCCTGCAGCCGGGACCGCGATGTATTGGTGGTGGGACAGCTATATCAAGCCGCGAAACCTTTTCTACGAGCTTAGGGCGGTCTCCGGGTTTACCGCCGGCGATGACAGGCGCGGTAAAAAGTTCACGGATATCGATTACAGGATAATTTACCCCAAGGATACCTATAATACGCTCACTTTCACGCCTTATCTCGACTGGCAGGCCTCGACCGCCTCGGAATTCATCGTGGGGAACGACGGGCGCGTCTCGGATATCGACAAACTTTCGAGGTTTTTCCAGGGCTCGGCGCACACGGACATGAAGGTCACTCCGGTATTCGCCGTAGATTATCCCGAGGACGGCTCGTTCACCCTTAATATCGACATGGTATCCGAGGGCGGGGCCAAAGCTGCCATCTGGCTTGACGACCGGATGGTCCTGGAACATATCTATAAGCCGCTCCCGAGTTATAAGCATCTCGATGACAGTTTCGAGGTCGGCGTGAGCAAGGGGAAGCACCGCATAAAGATAACCAATGACGGGCCCGATTGGTTCAGGGTCAGGAACATCTGCCTGAGCGGCTATTCCAACCCGCTCCAGGTGGTAGGTATCCGGTCCGGCGATTCGGCGTATCTTTGGTTCAAAAACAGGGATGACACGGTCGATAACCGCAGGAAAGGCGTCAGGTATACCTGGATAGAGATACCCAGGGTCGTCATAACCGGTTTGAAGGACGGGGATTACGCAGTCGAATATTTCGATACCATCGCCGGCGGCGTGATCCGGAGCGAGAAAACCGGGTGCCGGAACGGCAGCCTCGAGCTGGTCATACCAACCTTTACCACCGATCTGGGCTGCAAGGTCAAACTCTCCAGATAAGATGTTATCGGTCACATTGACAAAAGGCCGTTCGTATGGTAACCTTTCTTTTAGAGGTATGCTAATCAATGAAACGTTTCGATAAATCCAGTATAACGATAAAAGACGTGGCAAAACGGGCGGGGGTCGCTCACTCAACCGTCTCTCTTGTTATGAACGACCGTGAACACGTGTCGCCGAAGCTGCGCGAACGTATCCTTAAGATCGCCAAAGAGATGGGCTATATGCCCAACCTGGTCGCGCGCAGCCTTATCAGCAAGAAATCGTCCACCGTAGGGGTGGTATTCCCCGAGAACCCGCATTTCTTCACCATAACGTACTTCCTTATGATAATAGAGGGCATACAGAACGCCTGTAAGAAATACGACAGGGCGCTCATGTTCTTCAGCCTCGACCAGACCAAAGGCGAGTCGTATTACCAGATATCCCGCAAATGGCTTATCGACCTCATGGTCATCCTGAACGTCGATTACACAAGAGATATCTCCAAAGACATCCGCGACCTAAAAGACAACGGCATAGCCTTCTCTTTAGTGACAAAATATAACGGCAAAGAAAAGGTCAACTCGGTCTGCGTCGATAATTTCGAGGGCGTGAGATTGGCCCTGGAATATCTGGCCTCGCAAGGCCACAAGCGCGTCGGGTTCATAAGCGGCAACCCGAACTCGGCAGACGGCCCCGAAAGGCTGCAGGCGTTCAAGGTCCTATCCAAAAAGATGGGCTTTGACCAGGACGAGGAGCTTATCGTCTACGGCGATTTCACGTTCGAGAGCGGCGAGAGGGAGGTCCCGAAGCTCCTGGGGCTCAAGAAACGCCCCACCGCGATATTCGCGGCGAGCGATTATATGGCCATCGGCGCGATGCGCGTCATGAAAGCGCAGGGTATCTCTATACCCAAAGACATGGCGTTGATGGGGTTCGATAATACCCTCGAGGTCGCTTATGTCGAACCCCCGCTGACGACGATAAGGCAGCCTCTCCAGGAGATGGGAGAGAAGGCGGTCGACCTCGCAGTCCGCTCCATGAACGACGAGAATTTTGAACCCCAGATGGCAGTGATAAAACCCGAACTCATCAAGAGGCAATCATGCTGAAAAAAACCTTCCCGTATTTTGCGATAGCGGTCTTCCTGACGTGCGCGTTCGCGCCTGCGCAGGTGTATCCCGCCCAGGACGCGGGACCCGGGGTCCAGCCCCCCACATTCGAGGTAAAAGAGATAGACGGCCTGTATCTCCCGTTCCAGAACGGGATACCTTTCCCGTCATGGGAGAGGCAGGACCGCCCTTACATTGAATTGGACGGCTCATGGAGGTCCGAACGGCAGGGCGTCGACCACAAACTTACGCTTTACAAGAGGACGCCGGAGACCTTAAAACTCCTCGAAGAAGAGAGCGCCGGCAGGTATAAGGCCGATTACGACGACAGCGCGTGGAAAGAGAAGCCTGTCCCGGGCGTCGAGGACCCGGCCCCTGACAGGTATATGGACGGGGCATGGTACAGGAGGCATTTCACAGTCCCGGCCGACGCGTCCGGCAAGTACGTTAAGCTCATGTTCGAGGCCGCGAATTATTTTACGGATGTGTGGATCAACGGCAAATGGATAGGCTGCCATGAAGGCGGCTATACGCCGTTCGCGTTCGATATAAGCCAATACCTTAACTATGGGCAGGATAATGTCATAGCCGTCCGCGTAGATAATATCCCGTGGCTCCCCAACGGAGACGCCTCGTCCGAAGCGCTCAGTACCAACGACCATAACATAGTCCCTTACGTTACAGGCGACTGGTGGAATTACGGCGGGATAACAAGGAGCGTATATATAGAGATATCTCCGCCGGTCTCTATTGTCCGCGCCGACATAAAACCGAAACTGGTCAACGAGAAAGATTCCGAACTGACGATAGATGTGACCGTTTATAACCGGAGCGATGCCGAATTCGATTCATCCCTTGCCCTCAAGATCGTCCAGGCCAATGTGAAGGACGACAACTTAGAGGAAGCGTCTGTAAAGAAGATAGCTACAGGCAGGACCGTCTCCCTGGAAGGCGAAACCTCCAAACAGGTAACGTTGAAGGCGGGCGAGGCGAAGGTGTTCAGGTTCTCGCTGAAATCGGGCGGGCTCAAACCCTGGTCGCCGGAGTCGCCTAACCTTTACGTGTTACGGGTAACCCTCGGGGACAGGAAAGCAAGATCGGGCGAGCTCTACACCCAGTTCGGCGTCAGGGAGGTAAGCGTAGATAAAGCCAACGCTAAACTGCTCCTGAACGGCAAAGAGATATTCCTCCGCGGTATCGCGCGCCATGAAGTATTTTACGGAGAGCCCGGCCCGCTGGTTTACGGCCCGGCCGCGGTCACGGCGGATTTCAAGTACATAAAGGACGCCAACGCGAATTTCGTCAGGACGGCCCATTATCCCAACCAGCAGCAGACCTACACTATCGCCGACAGGATGGGGCTTCTCGTATGGGAGGAGATACCCATGTTCTGGTTCACCGGGCCGGAGTTCCTCATCCAGAAAAACGTCCGGGGCATCGGAAGGCAAATGTGGTTCGAGATGATATACCGCGATTATAACAGGCCGTCGGTCATAATCTGGGGCGCGTGCAACGAATGCAGCTGGCAGGGGGAGAGGGCCGCTTTTATAAAAGACCTGCGGGAGAACGCTTATAAGGTCGACGGGACCCGGCTTGTAGCGCAGTCAGCCTCGGGAAGCGATCCTACCGACGCCACCCAGAAGGAATGCGATATCATAGGGTTTACGACTTATTACGGTATATTCTACGGCAACTCGTATTTTGCCGATACGAAAGAAGCGCTCAGGAAGACCCATGAAGCTTTTCCGGACAAACCGGTCATATCCACCGAATACGGCGTCTGGGCCCGTTACGGGGACCTTGCCCAGGAAGCGTCGCAGGTCGAAGTGGCGAAAGATACCTTCAAGGCTTTCAGGGACTTCCCGTTCGTCGCCGGCGCGACATGGTGGACGATCGCGGATTGGCACACGATGATCAACGAGCCGGAGGTTATGGGCACTATGACGATCGACAGGAAATTCCAGAAGCCGGTATATTTCCAGCTGCAGCGGCAATATGCCTCGCTTTTAGGCGACCTGGCGGTCGAGCTTAAAGAACCGAAGGAAGAAGCGGTCTTGCAGGGAAAAGCCGGTATATCGGCCGAGATAAAAGGGGAAGAAAAGCCCGAGGCGGTGGAACTGATGGTAGAAGGGAAACTCTTGGGCCGGCTATACCAGAAGAAAGACCTTTACCGGATGGAATTGGACACGTCAAAACTTCCGGAAGGCAAACATATGCTTATCGTCCGCGCGACCGGCAAGAAGAGTTATTATGTCTCCGGTTTCGTCCGGGTCATCGTAGATAATATAGACGAACTTCCTGCGGTCACTGTCAATCTCAAAGATAACGACGCAGTTATAGGCAAAGTCTCGCTGAAGGCCGTCGCGGCCGACGACAGGGGCATCGCCTCGGTCACTTATTCCGTCGACGGGGGAGAGCCCAAGCAGATGGAAGGCATAGGCGAGGGAAACTACCAGGCGGTATGGGACGCCTCGCAGCTTCCCGACGGCTCTACTCATGATATTAAATTCATAGTGACGGACACGGGCAGCCAGACCTCCGGGGCAACGGCCAAAGTAACTATCGATAATAAGCCGGGCAAGTATGCGGAGTTGCCGTTCGACCACGACTGGATCTCATGGAACACAAGCCGCAATGACGGGACCGGCTATGACTTCCCGGCGGAGGAACTGCCGGACTCGAATTCCGAGTTCATATTCAACGGCGCGGAAAAGGTAAAGTTCAAATTCGGCGACAAGGCCGACGGCCAAAAGAACACCGTCGAATGCGGCAGGCAAAAGATAGCTTTCCCGCCCGGGTATTATACGAAAGTATATATTCTTGGCAGCATGCATGACGGCGGTTCGAAACAGACGTTCGTCCTGAACTACACCGACGGGACATCGGCGAAGATCGTGACAGGTTTTTCAGACTGGTGGGGCGGCAATCCCATCTACGGCGAAGAAGCAGCCGTAGTGACGACGTACCATCATGAATCGGCCGGCGACAGGAAGCCCGGCGTGGCGCTTTATATGCAGACGCTCGAGCCGGACAAGAGCAAGATCCTCTCTTCGATCACCCTGCCCGCGGACAAGAGATTGAATATATTCGCGATCACCCTTGAGGGGGAGGCCTCTAACATTCCCTTGCCCGAGCCCGCTATAAGTAAGCCCGGGCCCAACTCATCGGTGGGCGGCGCCGTAAAGATCGCGGCGGAGGACAAGCAGGAAAATATAGCGAAGATCGATTATTCCGTGGACGGGGGAGAGTGGATGCCGATGTCGCCTTCGGCCGCAGGGACTTATACCGCCGAATGGGACACGTCAAAAGTGCCGGGGATAAATCATACGATAAGCGTAAAGGCGACCGATAAGATCGGGCAGATAAATATAAAAAGCATAGACGTGAGGGTCGTAAATAAGGTCACCATAGTATTCCCGTTCGACGGCGCCAGCATATATAAAATGGCTACTCTTATGGTCGAGCCGAGGGCCAACACGGAAGTCGATAAACTGGAGTATTCAATCGATAACGGCCGGTTTATCGAGATGACGCCGAATATGGGGCTCTACACGGCCGAGTGGAAGATAGACGAGGGGTATAAGCCCGGCTCAAGCCATACGCTGATGGTCAGGGAGAACGAGAAAGGCGGCGGGGTCACGATAGACACGGTCAAGGTAACGGCCGATACCGTCAAGATAATGATAGCGGAGCCGGTCAAGGGCCATACGATAAAGGTCGACAAGAACATAAGGGACTGGGTAGGCACCGCGCCGGCCCAGGAGAATACGGCGACTATCAGCGGAGGCGAATATATCTGGGAAGACGCCAAAGGCGACGATACCGGAAACGGGCATTACACTTATCCGACTAATAAAGCGCTGACTAAAGGCGCCGACCTTAGGGAATTCAGGGCCACATGGGACAACGAGAACCTGTACCTGATGATAAAATGCGACCGGCCCGGGGATTTCTGGACGCCTTACAGGATAATAGGCATAGACCAGGACGGCGCTAAAGGCGGCAAGGGCGGCACGCAGGTCCTTGCCCAGGGCGACGGGGACCAGGATACCGGCTGTTACGGTAATCTTAAGGTCTCGCCGGATTTGGCGTGCGAATATGTGATAGGGATATTCAATTCCTACAAGGGCCGGATCTGGGACGCGAAGGGGAGAACTATCGCCCGCAAAGAAGGAGATAGCAACGATACGCAGGGGTTCATGATCGACGACGCCAACTGGAACTCGGTCGAGGTCGCTATTCCTTTGAAACTCATCGGCGGAAGCCCTGCGGGCCATACGTGGAGGTTCGTTGTGGGGACCGGCCAGCAGGACAACGGAATTTTCAGGAAAGTGGATAAGGACGTGTCCGAGTGGCACGGCGGCGGGGGCGAGGCGAACAGCTCGAACCCGTACACTTACGACCTGGCAAGCCCGGACAGGAAGACGCAGGAATATGAGTTGAACAGCTACAAGAAGGACGGGGACTCTTCGGACCCGTCGACGTTCGCGGTAATAAACAGATCTTATCTTGCGGTCACTTTCAGCGACGAGGCAAAGTCCCCGTAAAGGGGGAGCGAAAAAGTAATTAAACCGGTACAAAAAGGAGGGCGGTAAAATGGGTAAAGTGGCGGTGCTGTTAGCGGTCGGATTGGTCTTTTCGTCTGTCTGTTTCGCCGAGGATGCGGTCACAGGGCATACTATCGCGGTCGACAAAAATATAAAGGACTGGACCGGCGTTGCTCCGGAGCAGGAGAACTCGGCAGCGGTAAGTAACGGCGAGTATATCTGGAAGGATGCCGCCGGCGACGATACGGGAAACGGGAAATACACTTATCCTTTGGATAAAGCGCTCAAGAAGGGCGCGGACCTGAAGGAGTTCAGGGTCACGTTCGACAAGGAGAACCTTTATATCCTGATCAAGACCGACAGGCCCGGAGACTGGTGGACCGGCTACAAGGTAATAGGGATACACAAGGAAGGCGTAGAGGGCGGCACGCAGGTCCTGGCCCAGGGCGATCCCGACGAATTAAATTTTGATTCGGGCACTTTCGCCAACCTGAAGGCCGCGCCGGCGTTATCCTGCCAGTATGTGGTGGCGGTCTCCTCGACTTACAAAGGCCGTATCTATGACGAGAAAGGCAAGATGATAGCGCGCAAAGAAGCGCAACCGGATGATACAGCCGGGTTCAAGGTTGACGATTTCAACTGGAACGCGGTAGAGATAGCGATCCCGTTAAGCCTCATCGGCGGAAGCCCGGCGGGCCAGACATGGAAGTTCATTGTGGCAGTCGGACAGCAGGATAACGATATTGCCCGTAAGGTACTTGTCGAACAGAGCCAGTATAACGGCGGCGGCGGGGCCGAGAACGGCGAAAATCCGAGCGCATATGACCTCGCAGGCGCCGATAAGGCTACGCAGGAGAAAGATCTCGGAAGTTATGATCCTAACGCGTCAGAGGGTGACCTGAAAGGGTTAGCGACGATCGAGAAGTCGTTCTTGACCGTTAATTTCGCGAAATAAGCCCGGCTCATCGTAAACAGGAAGGGCAGACATATGAAAAGAGTCCCCTACTTTCTTTTTTATATGTTCGTAGCGATGAGCGCCATCTTTTTTATGGATCAACGGATGGCAGGCGCTTTTTCCGGCCATCCGGTCCTTGTCGGCGGCGCGACCAACGATTGGATCGGGACGGCGCCGTCCGAACCCAACAGCTGGACGATAAGCGGCGGGGAATATATATGGAAGGACGGCGTGGGCGATGATACCGGTAACGGCAGTTATACCTATCCTCTCCAGAAGGCCCTGAAAGGCGGATGCGACCTAAGGGAGTTCAGGCTTACCTACGACGACAAGAACCTCTACTTATTGATAAAATGCGACCGGCCCGGGGATTTCTGGCCCCCTTTAAGGATAATAGGGATACATAAAGAGGGAATGGTGGGCGGAATGACCGTCCTGGCGCAGGGCGATGCGAATGAACCGAATTTTGATAAAGGAGTTTCCGCCAACCTGAAGGTCGCGCCCGAGTTAGCCTGCCAATACGTGATCGCTATATCATCCTCCGCATATAAGGGCCGGATATGGGATGCCGAAGGAAAACTTGTTGCCCGGAAAGAGGGCGAAAAGAACGATACTCCCGGTTTTAAAGTGGAAGGCGTAAATTGGAATCATGTCGAAGCCGCGATACCGCTGGAGCTGATAGGCGGCAGTCCGGCGGGACAGGTGTGGAAGGTCATTATCGCCATAGGCCAGCAGGATTTTGATGTCGCGCGCAAGATAGACGTGGACGCGAGCGAATGGAACGGCGGCGGCGGCGCGCCGAACAATTCCAATCCGTATATCTATGACCTGGCCGGCGCCGATAAAGAGACGCAGGAGAAAGAATTGGGAAGCTATAACCTTAATGCGCCGTTCGGGGATCCCGACGGATTCGCCGTTATAGCGAAATCATTCCTGAAAATCGATTTCAGCAATGAGGGTCCCGGTAAATTATCAAGGAGGGGTGAAAATGGCACGGAAACCGGTTTTTTATCTGGCGTTGGCGTCTTTTTTCCTGCTCTGCTCTCACGCTGAGGCGGCAGACAGGTACGGGCCTTTTTCCGGCCATTCGATAAAAGTGGACGGTTCGCTGGCCGACTGGGTTGGTGTAGCCCCGTCCAGCCCTAATACCGGCGCGATAAGCGGCGGCGAGTTCATCTGGAAGGACGCTTCAGGCGACGATACCGGAAACGGCAGCTATACCTATCCAAAGAATGCCGCCTTCGCAAGAGCCGCCGACCTGGAGGAATTCAGGGTAACGTGGGACAAGAAGAATGTTTATTTCCTGGTCAAGACGGCCATGCCCGGAGAATGGTGGGCCCCTTACCGCGTCATAGCCATAGATACGGACGGCGCCGGCGGAGGAGGGAAAGGGATGCAGGTCATACAGCAGGGCTATATTAATGCCGAGTCCGCCGATTCCGGCACGTTCGGAGAGTTGAAGGTCGACGATGCGACCGCGGCGAATTATGTAATAGCCATAGCGGGCACATACAAGGGGCGCATCTGGGACGAGAAGGGCAACCTTATCGCAAAGGCCGCCGGTGAAAGCACGGATACCCGCGGTTTCAAGATAAAGGATGCCAATGCTTGCGCAATCGAGATCCAGGTGCCGCAGAAGATAATCGGGGATCCTGCCGGGAAGATATGGAGATTCATCGTGGCCTGCGGCCTCGAAGACAAGGAGCGCGCCAGGGAGGTCTATAAGGTTGCCGACGAATGGCATGGCGGCGGAGGGGAATCCACGACAGCCGAAGACGGCGTAGACCCGGATTTTTATGACCTGGCCGGCCTCGAAAAGACCACGCAGGAGACGGAGCTTTCGAGCTACGGCTCCAACAAGGCGCCGGGAGACCCCTCGGGTTTCGCGGAGATAAAAAGGTCTTATCTGCAGGTAAAGTTCGCGCCGTATCCGAACGCGAAGAACCCGAAATAACCGCCGGTTTTTTTCCCCTTGACGGGGAGAATTTTTTACGGTATTATATGTTATCGGTAACATAAGATGAAGAAAGTCACCTTTAAAGAGATCTCCAGGATAGTCGGCGTGTCCCCGATGCACGTGTCGAGGGCCCTCGCAGGGCACCCTTACGTAAAGGAGGAGCTGCGCCGCGAGATATCCAAGGTAGCCAAGAAGCTCAACTACAGCATCAATCCCTTCGGCCGCGGCCTGTCCAAGAATATCCAGATGAAGGCCCGGATGATATGCGTCCTGACCAAATACGGGAACTTCTTCCGGACCGAGTATTTCGTCAACCTGATAGACGCGATCAGCAGCAATTGCAGGGCGAAGGGATACGACGTGATAATGGCGAGCCTCACGGACGATGAAAGCGGAAACATAAAGAGGCTCAAGAACCTGGTCAGTTATTATAAGGCGGGCATAATAGAGGGGTTCGTCTTCATCGCGCCGGACCTCGACGCCGCGGAAGGCTTTTTCCTGCGCGCGGAAAAGGTCAATTTTGTCTGCGCCGGCAGCAGGATAGAAGCGGCTACGAAATATGTCGACGTCGATAATTTCAGGGCGGGCTCCGAGGTCGGCGGCTATCTTATCCGGCTGGGCCACAGGAGGATAGCTTTTGTGAAAGGCCTCGAGAAGAGGCGCGATAGCCGGGAGAGGCAGCAGGGTTTCTTGAATGCCCTGACGGCAAGCGGGATCGCGCCGGACGAAGGCCTATTCATTTCCGGCGATTACAGTATTCCCGGCGGGAAGAAGGCGACAGCGGAATTGTTTTCGCGCAAGAAGAAGCCGGACGCGATATTTTATGCTAACGACCTTATGGCCTACGGCGGCCTCGAATTTTTCAAGGAAAAAAAGATAAGGGTCCCTCGCGAGATCTCTATCGTGGGTTTTGACGACCTCGCTGCGTCGTCTCGGACCGAGCCCCCGCTTACGACCGTGAGGCAACCTTATAAGGAGATGGGAGAGGCGGTCATGGAGGCCGTATCCCACCCGGAATTCGCTTCAAGGATGATAACGGCGAAATTAATAATAAGGAAGAGCTGCGACAAGCCAAGGAGAATTGGATGAGGACTACCGCGGGATACAGGATCGGTAACGACAACGAATTCATAATTGAAAATTACAACTATTCCAAGGCCTTTTCGAGTTTCCTGCCCGGCATAGCCGGCGTCGACGGCATCCCGATGTGGGTCTTTTACGTGAACAGGAACCAGGCGGTATGCAGCCTCGGCATAGAGAGCAAGGACCGCGCGATGATGGAATTTCTGCCCGCGAATTTCGCCTACCAGCTGGTCGGGACGCAGGGCTTCAGGACCTTTATCAAGATAATTGGCAAAAACGGTTTTACGCTGTATGAGCCGTTCAGGGTATACGAGAAAGAAGAGGGGTATATCCCGTCCCAGGTGATGGCTATTACCCCTTATTCCGTGACGCTAAGGGAGGTCCACGAGAAGCTGGGCATGAGCGTCGAGGTCAGGTATTGCAACGTCGTCCAGGAGCCGTTCCCCGGCCTCATAAGGCAGGTGGAGATAAAGAATATCTCCGGGAGGGCCGTGAAGATCGAGCTCCTCGACGGGATGCCGCAGGTGATACCCTTCGGGATGGACGATTCCAGCCTGAAGAAGATGAAATACCTCGTCAAATCCTTCAGTTACGCGGAAAACCTCGGGGAAAAGATACCTTATTTCCATATCAGGACGACCCATGAGGACGGCCCTGAGGTGGCCATGGTAAAGAGAGGCCATTATTACGCGTGCGTCAGGGTGGAGGGAGGCAAGGCTGAGTTGAAACGGCCCCTTATAGATGCCTCGCAGATCTTCGGAATTAGGAAGGACATGATCCTCCCCTCGCGCTTTAACGTGAGGTCGAAATTCATTTATGATACTAAGGGCGAACTGACCAGCGGGGAGTTCTCTTCGGCCATGTGCCATGAGGATGCGGCACTCAAGCCTTCGGAGACGCTCACTTTATACTGCGTCTGCGGCACCCTGGATTCTGTCGGCGGCACGAAAGAGGTGGCGCGCGCCCTCACCGCGGATTTCGCGGAGACGCAGCTCAAGAAAAACCGGACCGTCATCGAATCGATCATGGGCTCTTCCCTGGTCATAAGCGAAGACGAGAAGTTTGACAGGTATTCCGCCCAAAATTTCCTCGACAACGTGCTGCGCGGAGGCTTCCCCCTGACGGTAACGAAAGACAGGAGCAAAGTCTTCTATGTCTATTCCAGGAAGCACGGCGACCTGGAGAGGGATTATAACCAGTTCTACACTTCCCCGACCCTTTATTCCCAGGGCGATTCCAATTACAGGGACGTCAACCAGAACAGGCGAAACGACACGTTCTTCAATCCCGACGTCGGGATGTCCAACATTATCAACTTCATAAACTTCATACAGATGGACGGGTTCAATCCGCAAGGCGTGGACGGAGTGACATTCATATATAAGGGAGACAAAAAACTTCTCATAAGCCTTTTCGGATCCGGCGCGGAAAAGATGGAGGAGTTTTTCAGGAAGCCTTTCGCCCCGGGCGACATCTTCAAGTTCGCCGGATCCAATTCTATCAAGGCCGCCGTATCGAACGGGGAGATGCTCTCGAAGATACTCGAGCGCTCGGACGCCGGGCAGAATTCGCGGCATATCGACGGTTTCTGGAGCGACCACTGGTCCTATAATATGGACCTCATCGACAGTTTCCTGGCCGTCTATCCGGACAGGAGGAAGGAGCTATTCTCCGGGCGCAGGGATTTCACGTTCCACGACAGCCCTTACGTCGTCCTGCCGAGGCAGGATAAATACGTCTTGTGGGACGGAAAACCGGTCCAGTTGGGCGCGGTAAAGGTCGACGAGGAGAAGAGGAAGATGATCGCCGGCAGGAGATCGGAGAAGACGCTCGTCCGCAAAGTAAACGGCAAAGGAGATGTTTACAGGACCGACCTCATCACGAAACTCCTTATAATCGCGGTCAATAAGATAAATTCCATCGGGCCGGACGGCTGCGGCATCGAGATGGAGACGGATAAGCCGAACTGGTGCGACGCGCTTAACGGACTTCCGGGGCTCTTCGGGTCGTCCTCGAACGAGACATTTGAACTGAAGAGGCTGATAACCATGATCTCGAAGAACCTTGGCGGCAAGGCCCTCGAGCTTCCCGAGGAAGCCGTCGAGGCGATCAGGGATTCTAAAGACGCGCTAAACGGTTATCTCGGCGGGAGACTGGACGATCTCGGCATATGGGACAAACTGACCGCGATAAAAGAAAATTTCAGGAGAAAGACGAGATGCGGGATAATCGGCAGGCTCATCCCGGTCCCGGCAGACGAAATATCCGGCTACCTTGCGCTCGCGGCAAAGAGGGTCCAGGCGGCCATAAACAAAAGTTTTGACGAGAAGACCGGACTTTATTCCGGGTATTTTATCAATGTCCCGGCCGAATACGAACAGATCACGGTCACGGACAGCGCCGGCAGGGAGGTCCCGAAGGCCAACCACAAGGGCCTGCCGTGCATCAGGGTGATGAAATTCAACTCCCGGACGCTGCCGTTATTCCTGGAGGCGCAGGTCCACGCGCTGAAGGCGGAAGAGGACAGATCTGTCGCCGCGAGGCTGCACTACAACCTCATGAAGAGCGGCCTGGTCGACAAAAAATTGAAGATGTTCTCGGTCAATGCCTCGCTTGAAAAGGAGCCGTATGAGATAGGCAGGACCAAGACGTTCAATCCGGGCTGGCTCGAGAACCAGTCGATCTGGCTTCACATGGAATATAAATACTTGCTCGAGTTATTGAAGGCCGGGCTTTACAAAGATTATTACGCGAATTTCAAGGACGTCCTCGTGCCGTTCCTGAGGCCAGAGGTCTACGGAAGGAGCATCTTCGAGAACTCGTCTTTCATCGCGGGCAGCGTCCATCCGGACAAGAAAGTCCACGGACAGGGGTTTTACGCGAGGCTCTCCGGCTCGACCGCAGAATTCGTCCATATGTGGCTTATAATGATGACCGGAGGAAGGCCGTTTTCGCTCGACGCAAACGGCAAACTGGTCTTCAGCCTCTCCCCGGTCCTTAAGGGCGGGATGTTCCTGAAAAAAGACCGCAAGGCGGAGCACTATTCTCCCGAAGGAAAATTGCAGAAAGAGACCGTCAAGAAAGGCACATTGAAATTCATGCTGCTTGGCAGCATACCCGTGACTTATATCAATCCCCGGCGGAAGGATATATTCGGGGGCGGCAAAGGGGCTAAGTACGCGCTGACGCTCGAGGACGGCGCGGTGAAGGAATTCACCGGCAGCGTCCCGGAACCGTATTCGGCCCTTGTCAGGGAAAGAAAAATAAAAGAGATAAAGATGTATCTTGATTAAACAGGAGGTTTCGGTGGAGGAGAAGGTGATCTCTTTCGACAGGAAGAGCATGATCATTAACGGGAAACGCATCATGCTCTACGGAGGGGAATTCCATTACTTCCGCGTGCCGCACGAACTTTGGGAGGACAGGCTCCGTAAGATGAAGGCGGCGGGGCTTAACCTCGTCGCGACATATATACCCTGGAATTTCCATGAGATGAAGGAGGGTGAGTTCGTCTGGGAAGGCGACCGCGACCTCGAGAAGTTCGTGACGCTGACGGAAAAATACGGGTTTTACCTCGCGATAAAGCCGGGGCCGTATATCTGCGCGGAATGGGATTTCGGCGGGTTCCCTGACTGGCTCCTCGGAAAGGACGTGAAACTGCGCGAAGACGACCCGGAGTACCTCAGGCTTATCGGCAGGTATTATAAGGAGATCGCCGGGATCCTGCGGCCGCACCTGGTCACAAAAGGCGGCAATATAATCCTATTCCAGATAGAGAACGAATATGACCACCTGATCGCATTTACCGGCATAAAGAGATACAAGGACGGCGCCCTGCGATACCACCTCAAGCTTTTGAAGATGGCTCGCGAGGCGGGCATAGACGTGCCGGCGTTCACGGTGGAAGGGAGTTTCCTGAGGAAGAGCGAAATAATCGACGCGAGGACCTATTACCCGAATATCCCGTGGATATGGCTCTGGGAGTTCGACGATTTCGATAAGGCGATCGAGGCGTCGGTCGCCCAACAGCCGAAGAAGCCGCTGATGATAATGGAACTCGAGACCGGCTGGTTCGCGCAGTTCGGGAAGCCGCTGTACCAGATAGAGCCGGAGGTCACGAGGGCCATATTAAGGACGGTCATCGCCGAGGGCGCATCCGTCATGAACCATTTCCTGTTCGTCGGCGGCACGACGTTCCCTTACTGGAACTGCAAGGGCGACTACGGCGGGATAGGCACCTGCACGACATATGACTTCGGCCATTCGCCGCTCAGGGAATGGGGCGAGGTCTCGCCGACGAAATACCATATGGCCCGCAACACCGCGCAGTTCCTCGATTCATTCGAGGACGTGCTCTTCGGTTCCGAAAAGATAGGTGGAGCGGCGAAGTTTATCGACAGCGGGAATACCGTGGCGCTCGTGGACCTGAGAAAGGGCACGGTCAAACCCGACTTCTCCGGGACTTTCGAGAACGTCAAGGTCACCGAGAGGGCGGGGAAGAGAGGCGGATTCCTGATGGTCCGCAACCTTACCGACGATACGCTCAGGACGCAGATCGAATATCTATCTCCGGCCGGGAAGAAAACCGAAAAGCTGCCCTTTTCCGGAGACCTTAAGCTCGCTCCCAGGTCCTCATTCCTTTTCCCCATAGATGTCCCTATCGGCGATAAAGGAGTGGTCATCAAGCACTCTACCTGCGAACTTCTTTTGAAGAAAGAGATAGGGAGGAACGCGTTTGTCTTCCTCACCGGAAGACCCGAATTTAGGGGAGAGACCTATATCAAGTGCGGTCCCGTAAAGCCTGCCGTCATCGAAGGCGATTTCGATGTAAAAGGGGTAAAGGACGGCTATATCATCGGGAACGAGAACTCAGGGCTCCGGATAATAAAAATTGAAGGGGTATTCTTCGTTTTTCTCGACGACAAGACGGCCGCTAAAGTATGGGACGGCGAAGAGACGGTCGCGATAAGCGATTACTACTACATCGAGGACCTTATTGCCGACGGGCGGTCGATCGAGATAAACGCGCAGGTCAAGAACGGATGCAACCAGCTTACAAGGATATTTACCGCGGTCAGGCCCGGATACGTAACGATCAACAAGGAAAAGGCGCCTTTTAAATATGACAAAAAGACCGGGTCGGTGATCTTCAAATACGATTGCGCGGTGGAGGAGCTTCCGAGGATAACATGGCTCGACTCTCCGCGGTTCATCTCCGACGTCGACGAGAAAGAGCCCGGTTTCGACGACTCGTCTTGGAAGACGATAACCATGCCCAAAGCGCTTGAGCAGGCCGGCCTGCTCAAGCACGGTTTCATCTGGTACAGGCAGGAGTTCGGGCTTAAGGGGAGGCCGGCGGAATGCCGGGCAAGGATAATAACCAATGACATGGACAGGTTCTATGTCTATATCAACGGGGAATTCATCTGGCGCGGGATAGGCAGTCCCGACCTTGATATCTCCGGGGCGGCCAGGAAAGGGAAGAACCTCCTCGCGGTCAGGTATGAGAACGCCTACCATACCAAGGCGCATCCCCACGAAGGGCCGATAAAAAAACTCAGCGGCATAATGCGGCCGGTAAAGATCAGCGGCAGGGCGCAGGGAAAGTCCTTCAATATTGTCCTTAATAAATTGCTGGTCCGCGAGAATGCGGGCGGCCTCTTGAAGGGCTATCATGAACCTGAGATCGATGAAAACGGCTGGAAGGTCTCGCCTCCCGCTAAGAAATACGTATTCGCGAAAGAGATGGGAGAGCTTGTCTGGTACAGGCGGAGGTTCAAGTTCCTGCCGCGCAAGGGCGGCACCTGCGCGCTCAAGCTCACGATAGACCACGCCTTCGAGAGGTGCGTCATATACCTGAACGGAAGGGCGCTCGGCAAATACGAGTCGGTCGGTCCGCAGAATGATTTTTATATCCCCGAGCCGTTCCTGCGCGCGGAGAATACTCTGGCTATCCTCGTCGAGGGGCCGGGTTTCCATCCCGTCAAGGGATCGGGGTTCGTCCCGCCGGTCCTTAAAGACCCCAGGATAGGTTTCTACTATGCGGCCAAAAAGGTGAGCGCGAGGGTATCGGCCTATTGACAAGGGTCAGGATTGTGCTATAATTAAATAGAGCCTAAAATGAATTAGGAAGAGACGAAGGCGTCTTTCATATAAATGAAAGGCGCCTTTTTCGTCTTCTGTAGTACAACTGATTACGCAAATGAATAAAAAAGCAGGGAATAAAATGGCATTTGAGCGCCTGCCCGAGAAACAGGGGCTTTACGACCCGCGGTTCGAGCACGACAGCTGCGGCGTGGGATTCGTTTGCGATATCAAAGGCCGCAAGTCGCATGATATCGTGGCCAAAGGGATCCTCGCTTTGGAGCATTTGATGCACCGCGGCGCCACCGGCTCCGACCCGAAGACAGGCGACGGCGCGGGCATCCTGATACAGGTGCCGCACGAGTTCCTGCTGAAGGAATGTTCGAAGGCGGGTATCCGCCTGCCCAATGCCGGCGATTACGGCATCGGCCTTGTCTTTTTGCCGGCCGACGGCAAAGAGAGGAAATTCTGCGAAGATAATTTCAAGAAGATCTCCGAGGAGGAAGGGCTTATATTCCTCGGCTGGCGCGAAGTCCCGGTCGATAATTCGGCCATCGGAAAGACCGCAAAGGAATCCCAACCTATCATAAAGCAGGTATTTGTCGGGCGTTCCGCTGACATCGCCGGCGAACTTGCTTTTGAAAGGAAGCTGTATATCGCCAGGAAAAGGGTCGAAAACCTTGTCCGCGGCTCGACCATAAGGCAAAAAGCTTTCTTTTATATTTCCGGCCTGTCGTCGCGCACGTTGAGCTATAAGGGGCTCCTGATGTCGACGCAGCTAAAAGATTTTTTCCCTGACCTGAAAGACCGTGCGCTGGAGAGCTCATTTACGCTTTTCCACGCGCGCTACAGCACGAACACATTCCCGGCCTGGGACCTCTCGCAGCCGTTCCGTTTCCTCGCGCATAACGGCGAGATAAATACCCTGCGCGGCAATATCAACTGGATGAAGGCGCGGCAGGGCTTGCTCGAGAGCGGCGTATTAGGCAAGGATATAACGAAACTCTTCCCGGTCATAGTCCCGGGCGGCAGCGACTCGGCTTCGCTGGATAATATGCTGGAACTGCTGGTCCTGGGCGGCCGCTCGCTTCCTCACGCGATGATGATGCTCATCCCCGAGGCATGGCAGGGTAACGACCAGATCGGCGAGGAGAGAAAGCGCTTTTATGAATATCACGCCTGCCTTATGGAGCCGTGGGACGGCCCGGCGGCCATAGCTTTCACCGACGGAAAATTTATCGGCGCAACGCTCGACCGAAACGGCCTCAGGCCCGCGCGTTACGTTATCACGAAGAACGGCCTCGTCGTGATGGCCTCCGAAGCCGGCGTCCTCGATATCCCGCCCGCAGAGGTCGCGGTCAACGGCAGGCTCCAGCCCGGCAGGATGTTCCTGATCGATACCCATGCCGGGCGCATAATCGGCGACGAGGAGCTTAAATCGTCGATATCAAACCTAAAGCCGTACGGCAGGTGGCTCGATGAGAATATGGAGAAACTCGAGGACGTGCCTTTCCCGCGTTCCTTTAAGGTCTGGCACGAGAAGGACCTGGCCCCGGCCCTCAAGGCGTTCGGTTATTCCAAGGAAGACCTCCGCAGGATAATCAAGCCCATGGCAGGGGACGGCAACGAGCCTACCGGCTCGATGGGCGACGATACCCCGCTTGCGGTCCTTTCGACCAGGCCCAGGATGCTCTACGATTATTTCAAACAGTTATTCGCGCAGGTCACCAACCCGCCCATCGACCCGATACGCGAAGAGCTCGTCATGACCCTTAACACGTATCTTGGCAGCGAGAAGAACCTGCTCGACGAGACCCCGGGCCATTGTCACAGGCTCAAAGTCAATAATCCCATCCTGTCGAATATGGACATCGAGAGGATCCGCCATATCCGCAACGGGACATTTAAGGCTAAGACTATTTCGACGCTCTTCGAGGCGAAAAAAGGAAAAGCAGCGTTCAAAAAGTCGCTGGATAGGATATGCGCCGAAGCCGACAAGGCCGTCAAGAGCGGCTGCACCTTTATCATATTAAGCGACAGGGGAGTCGACGGTAAGTTTGCGGCGCTCCCGGCGCTCCTTGCGTGCGGCGCCGTCCACCATCACCTTGTCCGCAAAGAGACGCGTACACAGGCGAGCATAATAATCGAGAGCGGCGAACCGCGGGAGGTCGCGCATTTCGCGCTTCTCTTCGGGTACGGCGCGGGCTGTATTAATCCCTATCTGGCCTACGAGACGATAGAGAAGATGATCAGGGAGAAGGACCTTGTCATCGCTTTCCCTGACCCGGAACTCGCGGCCAGCTCCGCGCGCAAGAACTATACCGACGCGGTAAACCACGGGCTCCTGAAGATCCTGTCGAAGATGGGCATATCGACGCTGCAGAGCTACCGCGGCGCGCAGATATTCGAGGCCGTCGGGTTGAGCGGCGGCCTTATCGAAAAATGTTTTACCGGCACGGCCTCGCGCATCGAGGGCATAGGACTCGACGAGATAGCGCAGGAGGTCATAAAGAGGCACGGCGAGGCGTTCCCGGAGACGGAATCCGGCCCGGCTCACCTTCCCAACGGCGGCCTTTACCAGTGGAGGCGCGACGGCGAGTTCCATCTCTGGAATCCCGAGTCCATCGCCGCGCTCCAGGATGCCACCCGTTTTGAGGACCCGGAGCTGTATAAAAAATTTGCCGCGCTTATAAACGACCAGGAGAAGAACCTCTGCACTTTGCGCGGCCTTATGAAATTCAAGCCCGGCGCGAAACCAATCCCGCTTGACGAGGTCGAGCCGGTATCTGAGATAGTAAAACGTTTCGTGACAGGCGCGATGAGTTTCGGTTCGATAAGCAGGGGCGCGCACGAGACGATGGCCATAGCCATGAACCGCCTCGGCGGAAAATCAAATTCCGGCGAAGGCGGCGAGGACCCGGCGCGTTACGCGCCGCTGCCTAACGGCGACAGCCTCCGTTCCGCGACGAAGCAGGTCGCATCCGGCAGGTTCGGCGTCACGATAAACTACCTGACCAACGCCGATGAATTGCAGATAAAGATCGCCCAGGGCGCGAAACCCGGAGAGGGCGGGCAGCTGCCCGGCCATAAGGTGAGCCCGGTCATCGCGAAGGTCCGCCATTCGACGCCCGGAGTCACGCTTATATCGCCGCCGCCGCACCATGATATCTATTCGATCGAAGACTTAGCGCAGCTTATCTTCGACTTAAAGAACGCGAACCCGCGCGCGCGGATAAGCGTAAAACTTGTTTCAGAAATGGGAGTGGGCACTATCGCGGCCGGCGTCGCCAAAGGCCATGCCGATATGATACTCGTATCCGGCGGTGACGGCGGGACCGGCGCGTCGCCTTTGAGCTCGATAAAGCACGCGGGCCTGCCGTGGGAGCTCGGGCTTTCCGAGACGCACCAGACGCTGGTCTTAAACGACCTGAGGAGCCGCGTGCGCCTGCAGACCGACGGGCAGATGAGGACCGGCCGCGACGTCGTTATAGCGGCGCTCCTGGGCGCCGAGGAATACGGTTTCGCGACCGCAGCGCTCATCACTTTAGGCTGCGTCATGCTCAGGCACTGCCATTTGAACAATTGCTCGGTCGGCGTTGCCACGCAGGATGAGGACCTCAGTAAGAGGTTCGCCGGCAAGCCCGAATATCTCCAGAGATATTTTTATTTTGTCGCCGAAGAAGTCCGCGGCATCATGGCGGAACTCGGGGCGCGCAAGCTCGACGAGCTTATAGGCCGCACCGAGCTCATCGAGATGAATACCGGCATATTGAATTGGAAGGCCAGGAACGTCGACCTTTCGAGGATATTATATAAACCGCAGGTTCCTTCTTATGTCGGAACGCGCTGCGGTAAGAAACAGGACCACGGCCTCGACAAGGTAATGGACCTTAAGCTTATCGAAAGCGCGAAGCCGGCGCTCGATAATAAGGACCACGTCAAGGCCGACCTTTCCATAAAGAATACGGACAGGGCGGTAGGCGCAATGTTAAGCGGCGAGATAGCGCGCCGTTACGGGGAGAAGGGCCTTCCGGACGATACGATACATTATAAATTTACCGGGACCGCCGGCCAGAGTTTCGGCGCGTTCCTGTCCAGGGGCGTAGTCTTCGAGGTCGAGGGCGAGGCCAACGACTACGTCGGCAAAGGTCTTTCCGGCGGGCGTATCATTGTCTATCCTCCGAAGGCGTCGGCTTTCGAGGCCCCGGAAAACATCATCATAGGCAATACCACTTTCTACGGCGCCACTTCAGGCGAGGCGTATATCTGCGGCGTCGCCGGCGAAAGGTTCTGCATACGCAACTCCGGGATCTACGCCGTCATCGAGGGTGTGGGCGACCACGGATGCGAATATATGACCGGCGGGCGCGTCGTCATCCTCGGGAAGACCGGGCGCAACTTCGCGGCCGGGATGTCCGGAGGCATCGCGTACGTCTACGACGAAGACCGGGAATTCAAGACGAGGTGCAACATGGGGATGATCGCGTTCGAAGCCCTCGACGGGGAGGATACGGCGACCATACAGAAGCTCCTCTCTAACCATATCAGGTATACGCATAGCGCCAAGGCGAAGGCCGTTCTTGATGATTTTGACAACGAGATAAGGCATTTCATCAAGGTCATGCCGGTGGAATACAAGCGCGCCCTTGAAGGCAGGCTCATGAGGAAGGACGTGCTCTTCGAAGAGGTAAGCGATGGTTGATACAAAGAGATTCCTGAAAATAAAACGGGAGGCCTCATCTTACCGCGAGGTATGCGAGCGCGTAAAGGATTACAGAGAGGTGGCTGTCCTGCGCCCGGAGGAGAAGTCGAAAGACCAGAGCTCTCGCTGCATGGACTGCGGAGTGCCGTTCTGCCATTGGGGCTGCCCGATCGGGAATTATATACCGGAGTGGAACGACCTGATGTTTCGCGGCCAATGGAAAAAGGCAATAGACGTCCTGGGCGCGACGAATAACCTGCCCGAGATAACCGGCAGGATCTGCCCGGCACCGTGCGAATACGCGTGCGTCCTCGGGATAAACGATGACCCTGTCACTATACGGGAAGACGAGCTCGATATTATAGAATATGCTTTCAAAGAGGGAGGGCTCAAGCCCAACCCGCCGAAAAAACGCACCGGCAAGAAAGTCGCCGTCATAGGTTCCGGACCGTCAGGCCTTGCCTGCGCCGACCAGTTGAATAAAGCCGGGCATAAAGTCACGGTATTCGAGAAGGACGACAAGATAGGCGGAATACTGCGCTACGGCATACCCGATTTCAAGCTCGACAAATCCGTCCTCGACAGGCGCATAAAGATATGGAAGAAAGAGGGGATAGAATTCAAGACATCCGCTGATGTAGGCGCCGATTATAAAACGTCCAAACTGAAGAAGGATTTCGACGTGATCGTGCTTGCCGGCGGGAGCCGCTTCCCGCGCGACCTCAAGATACCCGGCCGCGAGCTGGGCGGAATACATTTCGCGATGGATTTCCTCGTCCAGTCGAATAATAGGGTTTCCGGAATCAAGGTACCTTCCGGAAAGCTCATCGACGCGAAGGGTAAGAAGGTTGTCGTTATCGGCGGCGGTGACACAGGCGCTGACTGCGTAGGCACCGCGCACAGGCAGGGCGCGTCATGCATCGTCCAGATAGAGCTCTTGTCCCAGCCTCCGGAATGCCGCACAAAGGATTTTCCGTGGCCGAAATATCCGATGCTTTTGAAGACAACTACGAGTCATCAGGAGGGCGGCGAACGCTATTGGTCGGTCTCGACCAAGAAGTTTGAGGGCGCCGGCGGAAAGGTCAAGAAACTTTCCTGCGTAAAGGTCGAGATAGGCCGTGACGATAAAGGCTGCATGATGATAAAAGACGTCCCGGGAAGCGGATTTGAGATAGAAGCGGACCTTGTCGTCCTCGCGCTCGGGTTTATGCACCCCGAGAAAGGGCTCATCTCACAGCTCGGCGTCGAGCTCGACCCGCGCGGGAACGTAAAGACCGACGAGCATTATCTTACCTCGGTAAAAGATGTCTTCGCCGCAGGCGATATGAGGAGGGGCCAGTCGCTCATCGTCTGGGCCATCTCCGAAGGCCGCCGCGCCGCCCACTCCATCGACAAATACCTCATGGGCTCCACCCGCCTGCCGGCCATTTGAGCCGTCTTGACAATCCCCGCATTTTGCCGTAAAATACCACCTACAACAGTCAAGTAATACTGCAGCGAAGAACCGAAGCTCCTGCCAGCATTA
The DNA here is from genome assembly GCA_041653595.1 of Candidatus Omnitrophota bacterium. Lineage (NCBI taxonomy): Bacteria > Pseudomonadati > Candidatus Omnitrophota > Candidatus Omnitrophota bacterium. The sequence continues at coordinate 48,074 of JBAZFB010000004.1, forward strand.
CCTCTAACTAACAAAAAAACGTAAATGGAATATCTCAAAATAGGTCTTACATTACTATTTGACCCGCTGTCTTTGTTTTTCCTGGCGGTCATAGCGCTCGTCTCGGTGCCGTCGGCGGTCTACGCGATAGGCTACTTAAAAGGGGACCATTCACGCGGCGGGACGCTCCTCGCGTGGTCGCTTATGGCCGCGTTCGTCCTGTCTATGGCGCTCGTAGTCACGGCCGGCAATGCCTTTCTTTTCCTCGTCGCATGGGAGCTGATGTCGCTCCTTTCGTATTTCCTCGTCGTCTTCGACCACAAGCATGAAAAATCAGTGAAGGCAGGCACTATCTACATAGTCATGACCCACATCGGGACGGCATTTATTACCGCGGCCTTCCTTATTATTTTCAAGTACGCCGGGTCGTTCGAATTTTCCGCGTTCAAACAGGCCTGCCTCTCGATGCCCGGTAACATAAAAGATATCGTTTTTATCTTCTTATTGATAGGGTTCGGTACGAAGGCGGGGATCGTGCCGCTTCACATCTGGCTTCCTTACGCGCATCCCCAGGCGCCCAGCCACATCTCAAGCATAATGTCCGGTGTTATGATAAAGACGGCCATCTACGGGATGGTCAGGTTCATCATCTTTATCCTCGGCGTCAATTCGTTGTGGTGGGGCAACCTCGTGCTGGTCGTCGCGATAGTTTCGTGCCTCGTTGGCGTCATTTATGCGCTTATGGAACATGACCTGAAGAAGCTCCTGGCCTATCACAGCGTCGAGAATATCGGGATCATCCTTCTCGGCGTCGGCGCCTCGATGGTTTTTATTAAAATGGGAAATCCGGTCCTTGCCGTATTCGCGCTCTGCGCCGGCCTGTATCATTTGGTTAACCACGCTGTATTTAAAGGCCTTTTATTTTTGGGCGCGGGCGCAGTCTATAAAGCTACCGGGACGCGCAATATGGAAGACCTCGGCGGGCTGATAAAGCTGATGCCGTGGACCGCGGCGACATTCCTTGTCGGCGCGATGGCGATATCGGCGCTGCCTCCGTTGAGCGGGTTCGTGAGCGAGTGGCTTACCCTCCAGGCGTTCTTTTTTGGCGCGCTCGCTTCGGCGGGAAGCTATAAGATATTCTTAAGCGTATGCGCGGCGATGCTCGCCCTGACAGGCGGCCTTGCCGCCTCGTGTTTCGTGAAGGCCTTCGGCATTACGTTCCTGGCGATGCCGAGGAGCGACCGCGCGAGGGAGGCAAAAGAGGTATCGCTTTCGATGAAATCAGCCCTTGTAGCCATGTCCATATTTACGGTCATCCTTGGGCTTGCGGCTTCGGTGATGATCAAGATATTGGTCGTCGTCTCGGGCTGCGCGACAGGCATCGAAACCTCCGGCATGAGCTTTACCCTGAATAATTTCACGCTCGCGCCGCAGCCTGGAACATATCTTTCGGTCCCGCTCATAACCCTTGCGCTTATATTCGCAGCCGGCGCCGGCTTGGCCCTCGTCCGTACCGGACGCAAGCGCGTTTGCGAGGGAAAGACATGGGGCTGCGGCTATTACGACCTGGACTCAAGGACAGAATATACCGCGACCGCCTTTTCAAAGCCGTTCCGGATAGCGTTCAGTTTCTTTTTACGGCCGTACAGCAAGACAGAGAAGATAAGGGAATCGTTCTATCACGTAAAATCATTCAAGTACGAGGTCTTTACCACCCCTGTCTTCAGGCGTTATATATACGAGCCTGCGCTTAACCTTATCGTCAAGACGGCGCACGCGATGAAGCGTATACAGCCGGGCAGCATCCACGTCTATATCGCCTATATTTTTGTCACGATACTGGCGCTTGTTATTTTTATGGGGAGGCCCTGACATGAAAACCGCGCTTATCTTCATCCAGGTCGCGATGCTCATCGTTTTATCGCCTCTCGTTAGCGGCATAATAAGGAAGATAAAGAATAATATCAGGATGCGCAAAGGCGCCGGCATATTCCAGCCGTATTATAACCTTGCTAAGCTTTTCGCGAAGGAAGAGGTCGTATCGGATACTACGTCGTGGATATTCAGGGCCGCGCCGTTTGTCGTCCTTGCCTCATCCGTGTGCGCGTTGTCGCTCGTGCCTGTATTCTCGCCGGCGCTTTCGTTCTCCAATATGGGCGATTTCCTCTCCTTAATATTTATTTTGGCGCTCGGCAGGTTCTTTATCGCCCTCGCCGGACTCGACGCGGGGAGCGCGTTCGGCGGAATGGGCTCATCGCGGGAGATGTTCATATCGACATTCGTGGAGCCCGTGGCCTTGCTGTCGATCTTCGCGGTCTCGCTCAACGCGGGTTCGACGAACCTGGCGTCGGTCAGCGCGCCTGCCGTTCTGCGGTTGTCATCCATCATCGCGGCGCTCTCGCTTTTTATAGTGACTATCGCCGAGACCTCGCGCATCCCGGTCGATAACCGGGAGACCCACCTGGAATTGACGATGATACACGAGGCGATGGTCCTGGAATATTCAGGCAGGCCGCTCGCCCTTATAGAATTGGCCTCGCACATAAAGCAGATATTGTTCTTTTCCCTGATAGCCGCGGTCGTCATCCCGTGGGGCGATTTCGCCCTCAAGATGGCGGCGATCATCATAGCGGTGAGCCTGATAGAGGTATCGGTGGCTAAGATGAGGCTGTTCAGGGCCGTGGATTTCCTGAGCTTCGCGTTCGTCCTCTCGATAATGGCGGTCATCGTCTCCGCGGCGGGGTACTGATATGTTCATGAATATATCCTTATTCGCGATACTCATGATGGCCTTCGCCATGGTCGCGGCGAAACGGGTGACCGCCCTGATAAACGGTTTCCGCGCCCAGTCGCTATTCCTGTTCCTTTTTATGTTAGTGCTGGCGCGCAGGGCCGATTCGACGGAATTATATATAGTCGCCGCGCTCCTCTTCCTGATAAAAGTCATATTGATACCGCGCATGCTGCACAGGGTGGTAAAAAGGATAAAAGTGAGCGAAGATCTCGGGCTTTCCGCGAACCCGACCGTCTCGATCTTCGCAGCCATCGTGCTGGCTTACCTGGCGTACGCGTTCACCGGGATGATAGCCGGTGTTCCGGCGTTCTTCGTCTCTATCTCGATAACGCTCATCGGCTTATTTATCATGATATTCAGGATGAAGGCGCTGGCCCAGATAGCCGGCCTGCTCATAATGGAGAACGGGATGTTCCTCGCCGCAGCCAGTGTCTCCGGCGGGATGCCGTTCATAGTCGAAATAGCGATATTCTTCGATGTCTTCCTCGCGGTGATAATACTCGGTATTTTCGTCTATAAGATAAACAGCCTGTTCACGCATATAGACGTGGACAAGCTCACTGAGCTGAAAGGTTGACGAATGAATAGGATAAAGGCATTGGGCGTCATCAACGCGGTATTGCATCTCGCGATATCGGCCGCTTCTGTATTCCTTGCCTCGTATGTGCTAAAGGAAGGTCCGGTCAGCGGTTTTGATTTCTTCTATATCGACGCGCTGAGCGCTTTCTTTATCCTTACGATATCCGTAGTTAACCTTGCTGCGGCGCTTTATTCGATAGGCTATATGGAGAAGGATGTCGAGGCGGGGACGATAAAGGAGAGGAAGGCGGGCGCCTATTACGGGCTCTTTAATCTCTTCGCGTTCACTATGTATTTCGTGACGGTCGTGAATAACCTCGGCATGCTCTGGGTCGCGATCGAGATGACGACCCTCGTTTCCGCGTTCCTGGTGGGTTTCTACAACAACAAGAGATCCATCGAGGCGGCCTGGAAATATATAATAATATGCTCGGTAGGCATAACGCTTGCCCTTTTGGGGACGATATTATTTTATTATACCGCCTCGCGCGACGGGGGGATATCGAGCCTGAACTGGACCGACATGATGGACGCGGCGGGAAAGCTCGACCCGAAGGTGTTGAAGGTCGCGTTCCTTTTCATCCTTGTCGGATACGGGACCAAGGCCGGCCTCGCGCCCATGCATACCTGGCTCCCTGACGCGCACAGCCAGGCGCCGGCGCCGATAAGCGCGCTCCTCTCCGGCGTGCTCCTTAAGACGGCTATCTACGCGATAATCAGGTTCACTTCCATAATAAATATCTGCATCGGCACGTCATATTCGGACGGGCTGCTTATCTTCTTCGGGCTCCTTTCACTCGGCGTATCCGCGGCGTTCGTGATCGTCCAAAAGGACATCAAGCGCCTGTTCGCGTACAGCAGCGTCGAGCATATCGGCGTCATAACTTTCGGCCTGGGCATGGGCGGCGCGCTCGGGCTTTTCGGCGCGCTCTTCCACGTATTCAATCACGCGGTGACGAAATCACTCATGTTCTTCAGCGCCGGCAATGTGGTGAAAAAATATAAGACGAGCGAGATGGGCGCGATAAGGGGAGTGCTAAACGCCATGCCTTTTACCGGCATCATGCTGATAATAGGCGCGTTCGCCCTGACGGGTTCCCCGCCGTTCTCGGTATTTTTCAGCGAAGTGATGATACTCATCTCGGGTTTCGGGCAGGGGCTTTATCTCCAGTCGGCGCTCTTCCTGCTCTTTTTGGCGATAATATTCGGCGCGGTCATACACCATATAAGTAAAATAGCCTTCGGAAAGAAGCCGCAGGATATGCCGGTCTCCGGCGAACCCTTGAGCGGGAAGATGGCGTTCGTACTCCTGCTGTTATTCATATGCGCGCTCGGGTTCAAGCTGCCCGCGCTTTTCAGCGGGCTTATTACTTCGGCGATAGAGATAATAAGAGGGGCATGATGGGCTTCAGGGATGAATTATATATAGACGTAAAACCGGAAGAGTTCAGGAGCAAGTGCCTGGAACTCCACAAAAAACTTTCTTCTCCTGTGATGATGTATTTCGCGGTCGACGAGAGGAAAGAGAAGGGATCATTTGCGGTCTATTGCGCCTTCCTCGACGCGGCGGATAAGAGGTGGGCATTTGTCAGGATGTACCTGCCCCAGGACGGACCCGCATTCGAGTCGGTCTCAAAAGACATATTTTCCGCGTCCCTCTTCGAAAGGGAGATAAGGGAGATGTTCGGGATCGAGCCGCGGGGGAATCCCGACCTGAGAAGGCTCAATCTCCACGAGGAGGTCTGGCCCGAGGGATTTTATCCCCTGCGCAAGGATTTTACCCCTCCGGAGCGCGCGCGGAAAGCCGAGGGTTCGTACAAATTCAGGAAAGTCGAAGGAGAAGGCATCTTCGAGGTGCCGGTCGGCCCGGTCCATGCCGGGATAATCGGCCCGGGCCATTTCAGGTTCAGCGCGGCCGGTGAACCGATAATAAATCTTGAGGCGAGGCTCGGGTTTACCCATCGCGGGGTCGAGAAGATCTTTGAAGGTATGCCTTCGGCCGGGTCGGCTGAGGCTGTTTGTTTTTCCGAGCGCGTCTCAGGCGATTCCGCGTTCGCTTACAGCACGGCATATTGCTCGGCAGTAGAGAAGATATACGGTATACGCGTCCCGGAACGGGCGCAGTACATAAGGGCGATATTCCTCGAGCTTGAGAGGATGTATAACCACGCGAACGATATCGGGGGAATGGCCCTCGACGTGGGTTTCAGTTTCCCGAACGCGTTCGCCTCGGTAGTAAAAGAAAAGATCCTTGCCCTCAACGAGAAGATGTCCGGCAGCAGGTACCTCAAAGGCGTAAATACCGTAGGCGGAGTGAACAGGGACCTGAGCGGGTCCGAGAGGATGGCCCTGGCGGATTCGCTTGCCGGGATATCTAAGGACCTCGAAGAGCTCAAGGCCATGCTCAAATCAAGCATATCCTTCATGGACAGGGTCGATAAGACAGGCATATTAAAGAAGAAGACCGCCGCAGACCTCGGCATAGTCGGCCTCGCGGCGCGCGCGTCGGGCATCCCGATGGACCTGAGGAATACTTTTCCCGGCGTTTACGCCGCCGCGAATTTCAACCTCATAAAAGAGGAAGAGGGCGATGTCCTCGCCCGCCTTAACCTGCGCCTGCGGGAAGCCTCCGAATCGGCGCGCCTCATAAAAGAATTTGTCAGGATCATGAACCAGGGCGACACATCGCCCGCGAAGAAGATCGAACCGGCGGCGGGCTGCGGGATCGGCCATGCCGAAGGCTGGCGGGGCCCGGTCCTCTTCTGGATAAAGACAGGCGCCTCAGGCCGGATAGAGAGATGCAAGATAGTCGACCCGTCTTTCCATAACTGGCAGGGGTTGTGTTTCGCGGTCCTGGGGAATATCATCCCCGATTTCCCTCTGTGCAATAAGAGCTTCGACCTATCGTATCCGGGGAATGACCTATGAAAAATATATTTAAGAACAGAATGATCAAGGGGATGGTCACCATCCCGGTAGGGAAAGACGCCGATGAGGCCGATAAGCTCGGCGTAGAATTAAAAGCGCGGATACAAAAGAGGTTCGGCAGGTCTTTCCATATACGGGAGGTCGATACCGGTTCATGCAACGGCTGCGAATCCGAGATAATCGCGACCACGAACCCCATTTATGATATCCAGCGGTTCGGTATCGACTTTGTCGCGTCCCCGCGCCATGCCGACGCGCTGCTCGTGACCGGACCGGTATCGAAGAATATGGCGCTGGCGCTGCGCAGGACCTACGATGCGATGGCCGAGCCGAAATTCGTCATAACCCTGGGCGATTGCGCCCTCGACGGCGGCGCGTTCAAGGATTCATATTACGTCGCCGGCGGGGTAAAAGAGATACTTCCCGTAGACCTGCATATCCCCGGCTGCCCGCCGTCGCCTCTTGCCATAATAAAATCACTCTTGGACTTTCTAAGCGCATAGAGTATAATCGTTGGTGATATGGAAGACCGCCATTCGGACGATACTCTAAAAGTTATCAATCGCCGGCACAGCGTCAGGCAATTCCTGGAGAGGCCGGTCGACGATTCCCTTATTAAGGCGGTGCTCGACGCCGCGAATAAGGCGCCGTCGGCGCATAACCAGCAGTCGTGGCGTTTCATCGTCGTGCGCGGCGAGAAAAAGCAGCAGCTGGCCCAGCTCGTTGTGGATAAGTCCCCGGGATTCCCGAAGCCGTCCTCTTCCATACTCCGTATGGCGGCGAGGAGCATAAGCAACGCTCCGGTCGTCATCGCGGTCATGAACACGGGCACGCTGATAAGCCGCGGGACAGAACTGTTCAAGATAGAAAAAGACAAGGCGAAGGATTTTTTCCGGACGATGGAGATACAAAGCTCTTCCGCGGCGGTCGAGAACCTGCTTATCGCCGCGACCTCCCTCGGCCTCGGCAGCGTATGGCTCGGGATATTGTTCTTGATAAAAGATGAGATCCTGTCGTTCTTCGGTGAGGCAAAAGGGGAATTTATGGCGGTCATCCCAGTCGGTTATCCGGCCAAAGAACAGGAAGGCCCCAAGAAAAAATCGCTGGAATATGTCGTGAGGTATATTGAAAAATGACAAAAGAAGATATTATCAAGTTCATCAACGCGAATCTCGTCTGCCATCTCGCCACAACCGAAGGGGACCAGCCCCACGTCAGGGGCATGATGGCGTACCGGGCGGACGAGAAAGGGATAATATTCCACACCGGTAATTTGAAAGACCTGTTCAAGCAGGTCTGCGACAACCCCCTGGTCGAGGCCTGTTTCTTCGATCCCAATACCAACACGCAGGTCAGGGTGAAGGGCAAGGCCGTCATAATATACGACGATAACCTGAAGAGGGAGATCGTCGCGGCAAGGCCGTTTTTGAAACCCTGGGTCGAGGAGCTCGGCCTCGATCTGATAGTGACCTTCAGGATAACGGATTGCCGCGCCTGCGTCTGGACGTTCGGGACGAATTTTGCGCCCAAGGAATACGTCAAGATCTCCGACTGATACTTATGCTGACGATCGGAAAGCTCAACCTGAAGTCCAGCCTCATCCTCGCCCCTATGGCGGGCATAACCGACCTGCCGTACCGCATGCTCAACCGCAAGTTCGGCGCCGAGCTCGCATTTACCGAGATGGTCAACGCGCGCTCGTTAAGCTACAGCAATGTCAAGGCGCTCGAGATGCTCGGATCGGCGAAAGGCGACAGGCCGCTCGGCATCCAGCTCGTCGGGAACGAGCCCGAATATCTTAACCGCGCGGTAGAAAAACTCCATAAATACAGGTTCGATATCCTCGATTTCAACGCAGCCTGCCCGGAGAGAAAGGTCACCGCAAAGGGAGAGGGCGCCGCCCTTCTTAAAGACCTGAAAAAATTAAAACGCCTCCTTAAGATACTCGTCAGGGAATCGAAATGGCCGGTCACGGTCAAGCTTCGCTCCGGTTGGGACAAGAATAGCGTAAACGCCGCGGATGCGGCTTTGCATGCCGAGGACGCGGGCGTGGCCGCAATATTCATCCACGGCAGGACGCGCAACCAGCTCTACGGCGGCCAGGCCGATTACGGCATAATAAGGAAGGTAAAAGGCGCCGTCAGGGTCCCGGTCATCGGAAGCGGCGACGTCTTGTCAGGGCCGCTCGCGAAGAAGATGTTCGATGAGACCGGCTGCGACGCGATACTCCTTGCGCGCGGCGCGCTGGGGAACCCATGGCTGTTCAAAGAGGTAGAGGCTTATCTTAAGGATGGCTCTGTGCCGGAAAGGCCGTCAAAAGAGGTCATAATAAAGACGATGGTTAGTCATCTCAATGCCTCGGTCAAATGCTTCGGCGCGAAGAGGAGCATCCCGTTCTTCCGGAAATTCTTCTGCTGGTATACCAAGGGGCTCGATAACGTCCGCCCGCTGCGCGTAAAAGCATGCGCCGCTGAGACAAAGAAAGAAATGCTTGATATAATAAACGAAATTAACATATAATCTAATAAGGAAGGGCTAATATGAGACCAAAAAGGATAGCGATACTTACCGGCGGCGGGGACTGCCCGGGCCTGAACGCGGTCATACGCGCCGTGGCTAAAAAAGCCATGGGCGAGGGGCGCGAGGTCGTGGGGATCAAGGACGGTTACAAGGGCCTCGTTGAAAACAATTTCAAGAAACTCGATAATTCCGATGTCTCGGGTATCCTCACCCTGGGAGGCACGATACTCGGCACGTCCAATATCGCCAACCCTTACCGTTACGCCATAGAAGGCAAGGGCTGCAAGGTCACCTTCAAGGATTACCACAAGAGAGCCATAAATAATTTTAAGAACTCGAAAGCCGACGCGCTGGTGGCTATCGGCGGGGACGGGACGCTAAGCATAGCCTATCGGCTTTATGAAGACGGCATCCCGGTAATCGGTGTCCCTAAGACGATAGATAACGATATCCTCGGCACCGACATCACGTTCGGTTTCGATACGGCCGTATGGGTGGCGACCGAAGGCATAGACAGGATACACACGACCGCGCAATCGCATCATCGCGCGATGATAATAGAGGTCATGGGGCGGACCGCGGGCTGGATAGCCCTGCACTCCGGGGTTGCCGGCGGCGGCGATATCATACTCATCCCCGAGATCCCCTACGATATCAATGTGGTCGTCAAAAAGATAAAAGATAGGCACCGCAGGGGAAAGAGGTTCAGCATAATAGTGATATCCGAAGGCGCGAAGCCGAAGGGCGGGGATGTTGTAGTAAAGAGGGTGGTAAAGGAGAGTTTCGAGTCGGTCAGGCTCGGCGGCGTAAGCTTTGTTCTCGGCAGCCAGATCGAGAAATTAGCGTGCGGCATCGAGTCGCGCGCTGTAGTGATGGGCCATCTACAAAGGGGCGGTTCGCCCACGCCTTTCGACCGCGTATTAGCCACACAGCTCGGCACAAGGGCGGTGGATTTCATAAACGAAGGCGCGTTCGGCCATATGGTCGCGGTCAGGAACAATGAGTTTGTGAAAGTCTCGCTCAGTGAAGTAGCCGGGGGCAAAAGGCTTGTCCCGAGGAACCATCCGCTCGTCGCGTCAGCGCGCGCGGTCGGGACCTGCTTCGGGGATTAAGGATCCAAGGAGGGAAGATGAAGAGCATACTGATAGCGCTTTTGCGCACCCGCAGTAGATCGGCGGTGAATTTCCAGAAAGTCCTCACCAAATACGGTTGTTTCGTGAAGACGCGCCTCGGCATCCACGACGGCGTCCTTAACCAATGCTCCGATGTTGGCCTGATAATTCTAGAACTCGTCGGTGACAGCAAGAAAAAGAAGGAACTCGCCAAAAGGCTTAATGCCATTCCCGGCGTCACCGCGAAACTCGTCGAGATCACTCTTAAAAAATAACCCATGCCGCGATACACAGCCAAAGAGATATTAAAGAAACTCAAATCCCTTTCGAACCCCAAAAATATCGAGGGAATGTCGCGCTTCGGCATCAGTTCCAAAAATACCCTCGGCGTATCTATACCAAATCTCAGGAAGATAGCGAAAGAGACAGGCAAAGACCACGCGCTCGCGCAAAAACTGTGGGCATCAGGCATCCACGAGGCGCGCATCCTCGCCGGTATGGTAGCCGATCCCGATAAGGTCACGCACAAAGAGATGGACAAGTGGGCGAAGGATTTCGATTCGTGGGATGTCTGCGACCAGGTATGTTCGAACCTTTTTTCTTATACGCCGGTCGCCCACAAGAAGACCATCGAATGGAGCAGGAAGAAAGAAGAATATTATAAGCGGTCGGGTTTCGCGCTGATGGCCTGCCTCGCGGTCCATGACAAGAAGGCGAAAGACGCGGCATTCATGGTTTATTTTCCCGTAATAAAGAGGGAGTCTACCGACGAGCGCAATTACGTCAGGAAAGCCGTCAACTGGGCCCTGCGCCAGATCGGCAAGCGCAACTCGAAACTCAGGAAAGCCGCGCTTAAAGCTGCCAAAGAGATATATAATATAGACTCGAAGGCCGCCCGCTGGATCGCCGCGGACGCGATAAGGGAGTTAAAGAATAGATGAGCAGGAGATTCATGCTCCTGGCCGTTAAAGAGGCCGCGAAGAACCTCAAGAAGATGGGCGGCGGGCCGTTCGGCGCCTGCATCGTCAAAGGTAACAGGGTGATTGCCGTTGCGCGAAACTCCGTCCTGAAAAATGACGCGACATGCCATGCCGAGATGAATGCCATACGTCTTGCCTCGCGCAAATTAAAGACCTTCGACCTTTCAGGATGCGTTATTTATTCTACGACAGAGCCGTGCCCGATGTGTTTTTCCGCGATACACTGGGCCCGGATAGATAAGATAATCTACGGCACGTCGACGAAAGACGCCAAAAAGATCGGTTTCAACGAGCTCGAGATAACCGACAGCCGTCTCAAATCCCTGGGAAAGAGCAGGGTAAAACTTGTCCCGGGATATATGCGTAAAGAATGCCTCGAACTCCTCAATAAATTCAATGGACTTCCAAATAAGAAATTATATTAAGATCTACCTCTGGGCAGTCGCGATCTCCCTGGTCGCCTTCTTCGCCTATAACATCCTCCAGGAAGTCTTCGGCGGCGAGCAGGCCCGGATAAAAAAATTCATAATGACCGGGAAAGCCCGTATCGAGAAGAAGAACATCCTCGGCATCTCGGATATGGTCTCCTTCAACTACAAGGACAAATACGGCAATGACCGCCCGGCTATTGTCTACGGCGCGAAGGGTTTCGTCTCGTATTATAAGGATGTCTTCATAAATATCGAGAGCGTCGATATAAAACTGAACGCGGCGAAGACAGAGGCGGACGTGGAAGTGGTCGCCCTGATAATAGGCCGCACCGGCGGGGGGACATCGGAAACGATAATGCAGGGGCTGGAAGGGGAGAAGGATAAGTTCAGGCTGAGGCTCATCAAAGAAGAAAACGGCTGGAAGCTCCTTGAGTTGGAATTCCTCCAGCCGCTAAATGTGATGGGCGAGACTATCGGCTGCGTCCCAGCGCCTTGTCGAGATTATTCTGGAGATCCGCCTTCTTCCTGAGCTCGTTGAACCAGGTTATCGAGGCGAAATATCTCTTCTGCTCCGCCATCATCTTCTTCAATTTATCTTTTTCTTCCTGGTATTTCTTCTCGTCTATGGGGACTATCGAATCCTGTTTCACGATCGCGTATCCGTCATGGACCCTGACCGCGTCGCCGAATACCTCGCCCTGTTTTAAGGAGAACGCGGCTTCCGCGAACTCGGGCGCCACGCCGAGTCCTTCTATATATTGTCCGCGCGCGAACGCGTCGGTCTTTTTGACGGATAGCGACAGCCCTTTCGCGGCCGACTCGAATGACTCTTTCTTTTCGATAGAGGCCTTTATCGCCTTCAGGGCTTCCTGCGCCTTGGTTTTTGCCGTCGCATCAGCTTTCTCCGCCTTTAAACTTTTTTCGACGGCATCCTTTACCTCGGCGAGGGCGGCCTGGCGCTCCGGCTTCTTTTCCTTTATCTTTATTATATATACGCCGGTCTTCGTTTCGATGGGGCTGCTGACCTGGCCCTCGGCAAGGGAGAGCGCGGTGTCCGCGAATTTGAGGTCGTATCCTATGGTCGGGATATTCGTCTCCCTGTTAAAAAGCCCCGTCTCTTTTACCGCGAGCGAGAACTTCTTTGCGGCCGCCGCGAGGTCCGTGTTCGCGGCTAATTCGTAGGAGACATCCTTCATCTCTTTCCTGATCTTTTGTTTAGTCTCTTCCTTGTCGTCCGGGAACGGCTTGGCGATGTATTCCGCGTTCACCTGCGCGGGTATCTTAAAGGCCTCTTTGTTCTTTTCGAAATAGGCCTTTATCTCGTCTTCGGCCGCCGCGGCCTTCGGAAGGTTATCGGCGGTCTTGAACAACGCGTAATCGGCTTTCGCCTTTTCGTTCAGGAATTTATATTCCTTGAGGACTTCATCGTCGGTGATCTTCGCGTCGCCGCTGTGTTTTTCGATCAGCTTGTCTATCGCCAGGTTCTCTTTGACCTGTCCCTCGAACTCAGCAGGGGTGAGGCCGAGGCTGTATTTCAGTATCTCCTCGTATTGCCTCTTGCTGAACCTGCCGCTCTTGTCGTTGAAGGCGGTTATTTCCTTGACGGAATCGACGATCTCCTTATCGCTGACTTTTATGCGCTCTTTTTTTGCCTCGTAGAGCATTATGAGCCTGTTCCATGCCTCGTCCTCGACCACCTTTTGTACTTTCGAATCGTCGGGCAGGTTGCCGTACCTCATTTTCAGCTGGGTCGCCGCGGCGTTATAGGCCTTCCGGAAATCGCTTATGGGGACCTTCCTGCCGAATATCTTTCCGGCCGGCGGGTTGGTCTCGTGTCCGCTGACCGCGTAGAGGCCGATGAAGGCCACTATCAAAATATAAAGAGGCACCCTTGCGTTTTCCCTGATCTGTTTGAGCATTTTAGGTTCTCCTTGGAACCCCCGTTGCGAGGGGGTATATAAAGTCAGGACATTATAACAGGAAAACCGGGGACAGGCAACCCCATTTATGGTAAGATAAAGTAAACTTTTTGCGGTCATTATACGTCTAATAAAGTAAAAGGAGGATAAGATGAGGGTATCCCAGGCAATTTTGGCGGCAGCGCTTGTCCTGATCATCGCGTCAAGCTCGGCCTTTACCGGTTATTATATCGGCAAGACGCAATCAAGGGAGCACGCCTTTGAGAGGTTCCATAAGCTGAAGGAATACGGTAAGGAGCATCCCGAGCAGTTCAAAAAGATGATGGACCGCAGGCGCGGGCAGATCCGCGAGAGGCTCGGGAAATTGAAAGAGAAGGACCCGGCGAAGTACAGGGAGATAATCCAGGGCCAGATCGAGAGGATGGAGTCGACCCTCTCGGAGCTCAAGAAGGACCTGGCGGATACGGGCAAGTAGGGGTCGAACCGATATTGGATCCTGAACTTCTGCTTATTGAACGGGCAAAAAATGGCGAGCGGGCTGCGTTCGACTCGCTTGTGGATATCTACAAGGGGAAGGCGTTCGCCCTCGCTTACAGTTTTACCGGGAACGCCGAAGATGCCAAGGACGTGCTGCAGGAGGCGTTCGTAAAGGCGTATTTGAATATCAGGAAATTCCGCGGCGGCTCGGCTTTCTATACCTGGTTTTACAGGATACTGGTGAACCAGTGCAGGGACGTCTTAAGGAAGAAGCAGTCCAGGATGAAGGTGCTTGCCGACATGCCTGAGCCCGCGGATGAGGACGATGCGGCGCCGGTAGAGGCGGTCGAGGGTGGTCCGGACCCGGGAGAGGCGCTCCTCAACAAGGAGATACGGGAAAAAGTCGACGAGGCGATAAATAGGCTGCCGGAGAAGCAGAAGATGACATTTATATTAAGACATGTGCACGGGATGAAATTGGGCGAGATCGCCGGCGTGATAAAATGCAGCGAGTCGACCGCGAAGGTCCATCTTTTTCGCGCGACAAAGAACCTGCAAAAGGCGTTATCGCCGTACATAAATACGGAGGGGGGTGGCCAATATGGCGTCGTTTAAGGATATTATGGAGATGATGGCGAAGAAGAAGGTTCCCGAGCCTCAAAAAGAGTTTTGGCTGAAGTTCGACAGGGAACTGCGCGAAAGGCTGGATGCCATAGACAGCCGTAAGTCTAGCCGCGGCTATGGGTTCGCCGAAAGCCTGGGCTGGGCCTTCTCCGCGATATTCCAGCCCAAGCCGGTCCTTGTCGCGGCGACATTAGTCGTTGCGATCAACCTGATGGTCTTCTCCCTGTCATCCGGCGGATCGGGCCTTGTCTCGGTCGCGCTCCTCTCAAGGGATGACCTCGCCGGAGAGTTCGTGCTGACGGAAGAACTGGCTTCCGGCGAAAATATCGTTGACTTTTAGGCTCGTAGAATATAGAATATGAGCCATGTCAAAGCTAAAAATAGGTTTGCCGAAAGGTAGCCTGCAAGAGGCTACCTTTAAACTGTTTAAGAAGGCCGGATTTTCCATATCCTCTTCAGAGAGGTCGTATTTTCCTTCGACCGATGACCCGGAGCTTGCCCCTGTCCTGTTGAGGGCGCAGGAGATGTCGCGGTATGTCGAAGGGGGCATCCTCGATTGCGGCATTACCGGCAATGACTGGATACTCGAGAACAAGTCCGACGTCATCCGCGTCGAAGAGCTTACCTACGCCAAACAGAGCCTCAATCCCGTAAGATGGGTCCTGGCCGTCCCGGAGAATTCCAATATACGCGGCGTAAAGGACCTCAGCGGCAAAAGGATAGCCACCGAACTCGTAAATTTCACAAAAGAATATCTTAAGAAGAAGAAAGTCGCCGCCGACGTCGAATTCTCCTGGGGCGCGACAGAGGCCAAGGTATATTCCGGCCTTGTCGACGCTATCGTCGAACTTACCGAGACCGGCTCGTCGCTGCGCGCGCACAACCTCAAGATCGTCGAGACGCTCTGCACATCGACGACCCAATTAATAGCGAACAAAAAATCCTGGAAGGACCCCTGGAAGAGGGCGAAGATAGAGAAGATCGCCATACTCCTCAAGGGCGCCATAGCCGCCGAGGAGAAGGTCGGCCTGAAGATGAACATCGCTAACAAGAACCTGAAGAAGATCCTCGGCATACTTCCGGCCATGCGCAGGCCCACGATCTCGCAGCTTAGCGTCCCCGGATGGTGCGCGATCGAGACGATCATAGACGAGAAACAGGTGCGCGAGCTCATACCCAAATTGAAACAGGCCGGGGCGGAAGGCATAATCGAATACCCGCTCAATAAAGTCATATATTAAAAGGAGGCAGTACAAGATGCCGTGCGGTAAAAAGCGCAAAAGAAGGAAGATCAGGACTCACAAGAGGAAAAAGAGGCTCCGCAGGGATAGGCACAAGAAGAAGTAGTCCTTCTTGGGACCCGGCTTTCCACAGGTGAAAAAGTATATTTTCGTTGCCATAACAGGGGTGGCCCTTTTTGCCATAATAAAAGGGTCACCTCTCTATTGCAGGTCTTCCGAGCGCCTCTCCGATTACGATACCCTTTTTTCCGAAGGCCAAAAATCGAAGAGCGCCGATACGAAGTCCTATGCCCATTTTCTCATGGGCAACATGCTCGACAACGAATCGAAGTTCGAGCAGGCCATCGAGGAATACAAGAAGGCCCTGCAGCAGGACCCCAAGTCCTCGACCATAAATACGTGCATAGCGCTCGATTACATCCGGCTCAACAAGTCCGAGGATGCGGAGAAATACCTCAATATCGCGATCGAGAGCGACCCTTCGGACGTCAATGCCCGCTTTACCCTCGCCCTCCTCTACACGATAACGAAGAAATTCGATAAGGCCGCCCAGCAATATGAGGAGATAGTAAAAAAGGATCCGCACGACATCAAAGCCCTCGCCTCGCTCGCCGATCTTTACGTAGTCCAGAAAAAGATAGAGGAAGCCGCCAAGGTTTACGAGGACATCCTCAAGGAAGGCAAGGAGTCGGGGCTGATACATTTTACGCTGGGGATCTTTTACACGAAGTTAGGGAAATATGACGATGCGCTCAAGCATTTCGACGCGGCTGTAAAGCTCAGTCCCGATTATGCCGAAGCGCGCCTGAGCAGGGCGATAATCTGGGAACTTAAGGGCGATTACCCCAAGGCGATAGAGGACTACAAGAAGACCCTCGAGGCCGAGCCCCTGAACACGAAGATATACGCCTTGCTTGCGCACGCGTATTACCGCGCCGGAAAAATTGAGGACTCGATCGCGACCTATAAACTTATCATCGGCCTCGCGCCGGATAAGATAGACGGTTATCTTGAGCTCGCATATGTCTATCTAAATGAAAAGAAGCCGGACGAAGCTCTTAGCCTCCTTGATAAGGCGTCCGTTATAAAAAATGAGCCGCGCGCCAACCTGGCCTTTATAGTAAAAGGGATGGCCTATTCGCAGAAGAAGATGCCGGAGGAAGCCATAGCCGCCTATAAGCGGGCGGTAGAACTCGCGCCGAAGGATGCCGAAGGATATTTTTATTTAGCCTCAGTTTACGAAAGCAGCGGGGATAAAGCGCTCGCCATAGAAGAATTAAAAAAGGCGATCACGCTCAACCCCGGGCATGCCGACGCGCTTAACTTTTTAGGCTATATGTACGCCGAAGGCGGGACAAATCTCGACGAGGCGATAAGCCTGATCAAGCGCGCTATCGATATAAGCCCGAATAACGGCGCCTATATAGACAGCCTCGGCTGGGCATATTTCAAGAAGGGGATGACCGACGAGGCGATAGACCAGCTCGAGAAGGCGATATCCATTTACGGGAAAGATTCGATACTCTATGACCACCTTGGGGACGCGTATTACAAGAAAGGCCTGACGGCGAAGGCGGAGGACGCCTGGAAGAAGTCGCTGGAATTGAAAGCCGACCAGCCGTCGATCAAAGAGAAGCTCGAAAGATCGCAGAAAGCCCGGAGATAATGGCAAGACCAAGCCTCGACCAGTTAAAAGATGCGGCTAAAGTGATAAGGAAAGACGTCCTGACGATGCTTTCGGAGGCGGGGTCCGGACATACGTCCGGCTCGCTCTCATGCGTCGAGATCGTCGTAGCCCTTTACTATTATAAATTGCGTTATGACCCCAAGAATATCAAATGGCCGGAGAGGGACAGGTTCGTCCTTTCGAAGGGTCACACCTGCCCGACGCTCTACGCGGTGCTCGCGCGCAGGGGATTCTTCCCGTGCGAAACCCTCATGACCGTGCGCAAGCGCGGTTCGATACTCCAGGGGCACGCGAGCCTCAACACGCCGGGCTGCGAGGCCTCGACCGGCTCGCTCGGACAGGGACTCTCCATCTCAGACGGGATGGCGTTATCCGCGCGCATGGACTTCAAGGATTACAGGGTATATTGCCTGTTGGGCGACGGCGAGCTTGACGAAGGGCAGGTATGGGAAGCCGCTATGACCGCCGCGCATTATAAGCTCGACAACCTCTGCGCCATCATAGACCTCAACAAGCAGCAGATAGACGGTTGGACGAGCGACATCAAGAACCTCGAGCCGGTAAAAGACAAATGGCTTGCTTTCGGCTGGCACGTCATAGAGATAGACGGCCATGATTTCAAGCAGATAATGGACGCGCTCGATAAGGCCGAGATGATAAAAGGGAAACCTACGGTGATAATAGCGCATACGGTAAAGGGCAAGGGCGTCTCGTTCATCGAGAAGAACGCGCCCGGATACCACGGCACGGCGGTCAAGAAGGCCGACCTTGAAAAGGCGCTGAAAGAAATAGAAGAGGGCCTTAAATAAATGGCTGTAATTAAACCCACGCGCGACGGATTCGGCGAGGCGCTGGTCGAGCTCGGGAGGTCCAACAAGGACGTCGTAGTATTGTCCGCGGACCTTACCGCTTCGGTGCGCGCCAATTGGTTCAGGGATAAATATCCGGAGAGATTCTTCGATTTCGGCGTGGCCGAGCAGGATATGATATCCACTGCCGCCGGTTTCGCGTTGAGCGGCAAAGTCCCGTTCGCGTGCACGTTCGGCGTCTTCGCCTCGGGCCGCGCATGGGACCAGATACGGCTTTCGGTCTGCTACATGAATTTGAACGTCAAGATCGCGGGCAGCCACGGCGGGATATCGGTAGGCCCTGACGGCGCCTCGCACCAGGCGCTGGAAGAGATAACGCTTATGCGCGTCCTTCCGAACATGACCGTGATCGTGCCGTGCGATTCCGAAGAGGCCCGCCTCGCGACACTCGCGGCCGCTTCGCATCCCGGACCGGTATACTTAAGGCTTGGGCGCGAACCCTGCCCGGTAATAACCGACTATAAGGATACTTACAAGATAGGCAGGGCCCTGCGCATGGCCGACGGTTCCGATCTCACTATAATAGGGACCGGTATTATGGTACATGAAGCGCTGAAGGCGAGAGACGACCTCAAGAAACAGGGAGTGTCGGCTCGAGTAATAAATCTCCATACGGTAAAGCCGATAGATAAGGAAGAAATAATAAAGGCCGCGAAGGAGACAAGGGCTATCGTCACCGCCGAGGAGCATACGATCGCAGGCGGTATGGGAAGCGCTGTCGCCGAAGTGTTGGCCGAGAATTGCCCGGTCCCGATGCGCATGGTGGGAATGAAGGACCGTTTCGGCGAATCCGGCGAGGCCCTTGAGCTCATGAAGTATTTCGGCCTTACCGCCGAGGGCATCGTGAAAGCGGCGCTTGAACTCCTTAAAACCAAAAAGTAATGCCTATGATCAACCTGAAGCCTCCCGCGAAGATAAATCTTTACCTTAAAGTCCTGCGCAAGCGGCCCGACGGCTATCACGATATCGAGACCGTCTTCGAGCGCATAGACCTCTGCGACGAGCTTACCCTGAAGCCGATACCCGAAGATATTGTGGTCAAATGCGATGACCCACAAGTGCCTTGTGATAAGCGCAACCTCATATACAGGGCCGCGCAGATGCTCAGGGAAAAATGCGGAGTATTGGACGGGGTGGAGATGACCTTAAAGAAGAATATCCCGGTCGCCGCCGGGTTAGGCGGCGCCAGCTCGGATTGCGCCTACGCCTTGCGCGGCCTGAACGAGCTGTGGAACTTAAAACTTAATAAAAGTCAATTATTTGAGATAGGCGGCGCCATAGGGGCTGATGTCGCCTTCTTTTTGCTCGATTGCGGGAGAGCGATAGGCCGCGAAAGAGGCGAAATCCTCGAGCCGTTGCCCAAGGGCAACGGCTTTTGGTATCTCCTTGTGAATCCCGGGTTTCCGGTGCTGGCAAAAGAAGCCTATGAGGGCCTAAATTTGGGCTTGACTTCGGCCCCTTCTGATAGTAGAATTAACCCTGCTCGCCTCAAAGAGATAAGATTTGGGGGCCTTAAGGATCTTTTGTTTAATAGCTTGGAAGTCCCGGTTGAACGCAAGTTCAGCGCCATCTCCGAGATGAAATCTGCGATAAAAGAAGCGGGGCTCAGGTTTTCGATAATGAGCGGCAGCGGACCTACTGTGTATGGGGTGGCTTCCGGTAAAGAGGAAGCTCTGGAAGCTAAGAGTAGGCTCATACTAAGGGAGGGCTGGCAGGCTTTTGTCGCGCAGACTTTGTGGTAAGCCAGTCATTTCTCGATCCCGCCGGGCGGGACTTCATCTGAGGTGGAAAGGAGCGGCAGATGCAGATCACCGAGGTCAGGGTCTTCATGAAAGAGGGTCAGGATAGGAAGCTTAAGGCTTACGCCACGGTCACTTTCGACAATGCGTTTGTCGTCAGGAATATAAAGGTCATCGAGGGGCAGAAGGGCCTCTTCGTCGCGATGCCGTCGAGGAAGATGAAGGAACCCTGCCCTAAATGCAATTTTAAGAACGTAGTGCGCTCCAAATATTGCAACAACTGCGGTTCCGCCCTGGATTGCATCGCCCGTCAGGCGGCGAAGAGCCCGGAGGACGAGGCGAAGGAACGCCAGGCGGAACACAAAGACATAGCCCATCCTATCACGCTCGAATTCAGGGAGCTTATCCAGAAGAAGGTCCTGGATGCCTTTGATGCCGAGAAGAAGAAGGGTCCTGTCCCAGCCAAAGGGGCGGAGTACGCAGAAGAAGAAGACTAACCGCTAGTTTTATTTTCTTCTGCCCGGTAGTGTAAGGGTAGCACACGAGAATTTGGATCTCGGCGTTGAGGTTCGAATCCTCACCGGGCAACCAATGCGAGGCGAATCGGAATGACAGAGAGATGCTCGTTTTGCGGGAAATCCCGCGAAAAGGTCAAAAAATTGTTCTCAGGGCAGGGCGCGTATATCTGCGAGAGTTGCGTCAAGCTTTGCGGACAGATACTGTCCAGCGACGACGAAGAGGAGCTTAAACAGAAACGCGAGACCCGCGTCAAGGAACTTTTAAAGCCCGCCGAGTTAAAGCGCCAGCTCGACCAATACATCGTCGGACAGGAGCGCGCCAAGAGGCAGCTTTCCGTTGCCGTATATAACCATTACAAACGCATAGTCACGCAGGTCCAGAGCCGCGACGTCGAGTTCGAGAAGTCGAATGTCCTGCTTATCGGGCCGACCGGGTCCGGCAAGACGCTTTTGGCGAGGACGCTCGCGAAGGTCCTCGATGTGCCGTTTGCCCTGTGCGACGCCACGCCGTTGACAGAGGCCGGTTACGTAGGCGAGGACGTCGAGAACGTGCTCTTGCGCCTCCTCCAGGCGTGCAATTACGACGTAAAACGCGCGCAGCACGGAATAATATATATCGATGAGATAGATAAGATAGGGAAGACCCAGGAGAACGTCTCGGTCACGAGGGATGTCTCGGGCGAGGGCGTCCAGCAGGCGCTGTTAAAGATCCTGGAAGGGACGACCGCCAATGTCCCGCCCCAGGGCGGCAGGAAGCACCCTCAACAGGAATACATACAGGTCGATACGACCAACATACTTTTCATCTGCGGAGGGACTTTCTCTACCATTGACAAGATAATCGAGCGCAGGATAGGGAAGAAGACGATCGGCTTCAGCACATATCTCGAAGAGCCGCAGGCCAGCAAGGCCAAGAAGCTGGGAGACCTCCTTTCCCGCGTCGAGCCCGAGGACCTGTTGAAGTTCGGGATGATCCCGGAATTCGTCGGGCGCCTTCCGGTCGTCGCGACGCTCAACCCGCTTGACGAGAAGGACCTCGTTGAAGTCCTCATCAAGCCGAAGAATTCGCTGGTAAAGCAATATACGAAATTTTTCGAGATGGAGAACGTGAAACTTACGATCCCCGAAGATTCGCTTGTAGCGATCGCGAAAGAGGCCATGCATAAAGGCACCGGAGCGCGCGGCCTGCGTTCGATACTCGAAGAGATAATGTTCGAAGTGATGTATGATATTCCGTCGCAGAACGAGATCGCGGAGTGCGTAATCACGCCCGAATGCGTCACGCGCAAGACCATGCCCATACTCATCTCGCGCGGCGAAGACAAAGACAAACGTAAAATAGCTTAAGGGATAAGAGCACAAATTGAGCGGCTTCGGTTGTGTGATCCTTGCCGCCGGCAAGGGAACGCGTTTCTATTCCGATATACCGAAAGTCCTGCATGACCTGAACGGGAAACCCGTCCTTCAGCATGTCCTGGACGCGGCGTCGGCATGCGGGTTCGAAAAGCCGGCCGTCGTGATAGGCCGCGGGGCCGGAGAGATCGGGCGTTTCCTTAAAGGTAAAGCCAGGCCCGTCGTCCAGGAGAGGCAGCTAGGCACGGCGGACGCGGTAAAGTCCGCGAAGAAAGAATTATCGCGGTTTGATAACATCGCGGTCCTTTACGGCGATGTCCCTCTCGTAAAGAAAGAGACCTTACGGTCTTTGGTAAGGCAGCATAAGGCTTTCGCGTCTTCCTGTACGGTCCTGACCGTCGAGATGGAAGACCCGTCCGGATACGGCAGGATCATCCGCGGGATATCAGGCGGCGTGGAGGCTATCGTTGAGGATAAGGAGGCGACGGCGGAAGAGAAGCGGGTCCGCGAGATAAACGTCGGGCTCTATTGTTTCGACCGCAAAGACCTTTTTGAAGTCATTGACAGGGTGCAGAGATCGAAGGTCAAGAAGGAATTCTACCTGACCGACGTGATCGCTATCCTTCTGGAAGACGGCAGGAAAGTCGGCGCATTCAAGACCGGCGATCCCGATGAGTCCATCGGGATCAACTCGAGGGCTGATTTGGCTAAGGCATATTCGATATTGAACCAAAGGAAAATAAAAGAACTTACCGGCGGGTCGGTCACCGTATTGGACCCGGCGACGACATTCATATCGCCGGAGGCGAAGATCGGCAGGGACACGGTAATATATCCCTTTACCTTTATCGAGAAGGATGTGGTCATAGGCAAGCGCTGCTCGATAGGGCCGTTCTGCAGGTTAAGGCCCGGCACGGCCATCGGTGACGGCGCCGAGATCGGGAATTTTGTCGAGATCGTCCGTTCGAAGATCGGCTCCAAGTCGAAGGCCAAGCACCTGACTTACCTCGGCGATACCGTCGTCGGCAAAGGCGCTAACGTGGGATGCGGCACGATAACGGCCAACTACGACGGGAAGAGGAAGAGCAAGACTGTAATAGGGGATAAGGCTTTTGTCGGGAGCGGCACGATACTGGTCGCCCCGGTCAAGATCGGGAACGGCGCCGCAACAGGCGCGGGAAGCGTCGTCTTAAAAAATAAAAACATCCCGGCAGGGGCTGTCGTCGTGGGAGTGCCGGCGAGGATACTGGATAAATCCAAAAAGGCAAAGGGCAAAAGATGAAGAACAATAAGGAGATACTGGTATTTTCCGGCAACGCGAATCGCGATCTGGCGAAGAAGATCTGCAACTACCTTAAGGTCCAGTTAGGCAACGCCCAGGTCGACAGGTTCAACGACGGCGAGGTAAGGATAAGGATCGCCGAGGACGTAAGGGGCCGGGACGTATTCATCGTCCAGCCGACATGCAATCCGGTAAACGACAATCTGATGGAATTATTGATAATGATAGACGCCATAAAGCGCTCGTCGGCGAGGCGCATCACCGCGGTCATGCCTTATTACGGATACAGCAGGCAGGACAGGAAGGACCGCCCGCGCGTCCCGATCACGGCGAAGTTGGTCGCCAACCTCATAACCGTCGCCGGCGCGAACCGCGTACTGACGATGGACCTGCACGCCGGACAGATACAGGGATTTTTCGATATACCGCTCGATAACCTCTTCGCGGTAAACACATTCATGAGGCATTTCGAGAAGATGCACCTTCCTAACCTCGTCGTAGTCTCGCCTGATGTCGGCGGCATGAAGATGGCGCGCGCTTACGCGAAGAAATTCAAGGCGGGCCTGGCTGTCGTAGATAAGAGGCGGATAAACGACAAGGAAGCCGAGGTAATGAATATAATGGGCGAGGTCAAAGGCAAGAACGTCTGCCTTATCGATGACCTCGTCGCTACGGCCGGGACCCTGGTAGAGGCGGTCGCGGCGCTCAAGAACGCCGGGGCAAGGAAGGTCTTTGCCGCGGCCACTCATGCCGTCTTGTCAGGGCCGGCCATAGAGAGGATAGAAAATTCCGAACTCGAGGAATTGATAGTGACCGACACGATACCCATACCCAGGGAGAAGCTGATCCCGCGGATAAAAGTGTTATCGGTGGGGCCGCTTTTGGGACAGGCGATAGAGAGGATACACTACGAGAAATCGATAAGCACATTATTCGAGAAAGTGTACCAATAAAAGGAGAAAGAAGTTAAATGGAACAGGTAAAACTGGAAGCTAAGGCAAGGAAGGAACTCGGCAAAGAAATAGTAAAGCGCGAACGCGTAAAGGGGATAATCCCCGCCGTCGTCTACAGGAAGGGCGAGAAGTCCATGCCGCTTTTCCTCGACAGGAAAGCGATGGATAAGGCGCTCCATACCTCGGCCGGAGAGAACGCCCTCATCAACCTCAAGATCGAGGGCGATGAGAAGGCGAAGGCCAAGACCTGCATCATAAAAGAGATCCAGCATGACCCGCTGAGCGGCCACATATTGCACGTCGATTTCAACGAGATCTCGTTGACCGAGGAGATCAAGGTGAACGTGCCCCTCTCCTCGAAGGGCGAGTCTGTCGGCGTGAAACAGGAAGGCGGCGTGCTCGAGCATCTCCTCTGGGAGATCCAGGTCGAGTGCTTGCCTACCGATATCCCGCAGAAACTTGAGGTCGATGTCAGCAACATGAAGATAGGCGACGCGCTTTTCATAAAGGATATAGTCGCGCCTAAGGGCGTAAAGATCCTCAACGACCCCGACGTCAGGATCTTCGCGGTCGAGAAACCGATAGAGATCATGCCTGAGGAAGTCGCTGCCGCTGCAGAGACCGCTCCGGCCGAACCCGAAGTCCTGAAGCAGAAGAAACCCGAAGAGATCGCCGCGGAAGAGGCAGCTAAAGCCGCAGCGAAGGCCAAGGAGAAAGAGAAGAAGGAATAACGGTCAACGGGATGAAAGTGATCATCGGCCTCGGGAATCCCGGGAAGAGATACGAAAAGACTCGGCACAACGTGGGCTTCATGGTTGCGTCCGCGCTGGCCGGCATCCACGGCATAAGGTTAAATACGAAGGCGTTCAATTCGCTCATTGGAAGAGGCAGGATGTTAGGGGAGGAAGTGACCATAGCGCTTCCCCAGACCTATATGAACAGGTCCGGAGAGGCTGTCAGGGCGATACTCTCGCGCAGGAAGACCGAGCTTTGCGACCTGCTCGTTATCTGCGATGACGTCAACCTCTCTCTCGGGATCACGCGCATAAGGGCTGACGGCTCTGCCGGAGGCCACAACGGCCTCGCTTCAATAATAGAGTGCCTCGGAAGCGGCGATTTCGCGAGGCTTAGGGTCGGCATAGGCAAAGAAACGCAAAGCGCCGGCCTGAGCGGATATGTCCTCTCGACTTTCAAGAAATTTGAAGAAGCGATCCTAGACGAAGCAGTGGAAACTTCCGTCGATTGTTGCGAAACATGGCTCAAGGGCGGCGTAGAACGCGCCGCGACTCAGTTCAATCTGAAGAATAGAAAGGAAGGATAGATGAAGAAATACGAAGGGCTTTTCATACTCAAACCGAACTTAAGCGATGAAGAATACGGGAAGCTGACCGCCGCTGTCTTAGAGGTCATCACCAAGAACGGCGGGAAGGTCGACGCTAAAGAGGAATTAGGGACCAGAGACCTCGCCTATCCCATAAAGAAAGAGAAGAAAGGCCGCTACCTTTTGGCGTATTTTACCGCCGAGCCGCAGTCGATTGTGGCGATGGAGAGGGTCTATAAGATAAACGAATCTGTCCTCAGGGCCGTCATCTTCATCCACGAAGCCCAATAAT
The DNA here is from genome assembly GCA_041653595.1 of Candidatus Omnitrophota bacterium. Classification (NCBI taxonomy): domain Bacteria; kingdom Pseudomonadati; phylum Candidatus Omnitrophota; species Candidatus Omnitrophota bacterium. The sequence continues at coordinate 73,672 of JBAZFB010000004.1, forward strand.
AGAGGTATCTATGGCCAGCCTTAACAAGGTATTTCTGATCGGTAATCTGACGCGGGATCCCGAATTGAGGTATATCCCGAGCGGGAGCGCGGTCACGACATTCACCGTCGCGGTCAACCGCGTCTATACGCAGCAGGGAGAGAAGAAGGAAGAGGTCTCTTTTATCAAAGTGGTCGTCTGGGCCAAGATGGCGGAGACGTGCGGCGAGTATCTTTCTAAAGGCAGCCCGGTCTTCGTCGAGGGAAGGATCCAGAGCCGCAGCTGGGAAACGCCCCAGGGCGAAAAACGCTCCGCGGTCGAAGTCATCGCCGAACGGGTGCAGTTCCTGGGACGGGCCAAAGGAACCAAACAGGAGGGCGGCCCGGAGGCCGAGCCTGCCGATACGCAAACCAACGCGCCATCCGGAGAGGATGCGCCGTTTTAACCGAAAGTAAGGAGAGAACAGGCAGAAGATGGAAAGAAGAGAAAAGAGGGTATACAGGAAGAAGGTCTGCAAATTCTGCGGAGAGAAGTTAAAGGCGATAGATTACAAAGACACGATGAGGATAGCGAAATTCGTCACGGAAAGGGGCAAGATCATACCGTCGAGGATATCCGGCAATTGCGCGAAACACCAGCGCATGCTCGCGAAGGCCATCAAGAAGGCGCGCCTCGCCGCGTTCATACCTTATACCTCAGTCTAGGCTGTCCAAAATATAGAGAGGACGTTCAATGGCGACAAAATTGATATTGTTGAAGGATGTCGATAACCTCGGGAAATCCGGCGATATAATATCCGCAAGCGAAGGCTACGCGAGGAACTTCCTTTTACCGCGCGGCTTTGCTCTGTCGGCAACCGAGCAGAATATAAAGACGGCCGAAACCAACAAGAAACAGAAGGCCGAGGCGATGGAGAAGGAGAGGCAGGAAGCGGCCAGGCTCGCCGATGCCATCTCGAAAGTCTCCTGCACCATAGCCGTAGAGGCGGGAAAGGACGACAAGTTGTTCGGCTCGGTCACGAACATCGACATACAGAAAGCGCTGGAGGCCGAGGGCATAATCGTCGACAAGAAGAGGATAGAGATCAAAGACCATATAACCCAGATAGGGATATTCCAGATCCCGATAAAACTGCACCAGGATATCACCGCTAACCTGAAATTATGGGTGGTCAAGAAATAACATGGCCCAGGGCAAAGAAGGCAGGGATATATCCCTGGAGAAACTCCCGCCGCAGGACCTCGATGCCGAGATGGCCGTCCTATGCTCTATGATGATAGAGGAAGAGGCGATATCGCATGCCGTCGAGCTGCTGAAGGAAGACGTTTTTTACAAACAGGCCCACAGGATAATATTCAACGCCATCGTAGGGCTTTACAGCAACAATAAGGCCGTCGACCTCATAACGCTCGTCGACGAACTGAAGAAGAAGGGCGAGCTCGAAGAGGCCGGCGGCATAAGCTACCTCACTTCCCTTACTACTTTCGTTCCGACCGCCGCCAACATCAGCCATTACGCGAAGATAGTAAAAGACAAGAGCATGCTCCGCAGCCTGATCACGAGCGCCACCACCATACTTTCGGCCGCATACGACGCCCAGGACGAGGCGAAAGAGATACTCGACAAGGCCGAGAGGATGATATTCGAGATAACCTCCAGGAAGGTCGAAGGGGGGTTCGTCTCGCTCAAAGAGATAATAAAAGATTCCATAGAGACCATAGATTCGCTCTATCAGAGGAAGACGAACGTGACCGGCCTGGCGACCGGGTTCGACGATTTCGACAAGATGACCTCCGGCTTGCACGAAGGCGAACTTGTAGTGGTCGCAGGAAGGCCGTCGATGGGCAAGAGCGCCCTGGCCTGCTGCATCGCCGAACACGTAGGCATAGTGCTAAAACAGGGAGTGGCTGTCTTCAGCCTGGAAATGTCCAAGGAACAGCTCGCGCAGAGGATGCTTTGCTCCCACGCGAGGGTCGACGCCAGCAAGGTGAGGACCGGCTTCCTTTCCCAGACCGACTGGCCGCGCCTCGTCAACGCGGCAGGAAAATTCTCGGAAGCGCCTATATTTATAGACGATTCCTCGGCGCTTTCGGTCCTGGAGCTGAGAGGGAAGGCCAGAAGGCTTAAATCTATGCATGACATCAAGCTTATAATAGTAGACTACCTGCAGCTGCTCGAGAGCCCGTCGTTTCGGTCCGAGGGCAGGCAGCAGGAGATATCCGACATATCTCGTTCGCTGAAGGCTTTGTCCAAGGAGTTAGGCGTCCCCCTTATCGCGGTAAGCCAGCTTTCGAGGAAGCCGGAGGGCAGGGATGATAAGCGCCCGCAGCTTGCTGACTTGCGCGAATCCGGCGCTATCGAGCAGGACGCGGACCTGGTGCTTTTGTTGTTCCGCGAGGAGTTTTATAACCCCACCGAAGAGAACAGGGGCATCGCGGAAGTGATGATAGCCAAGCAGCGCAACGGCCCGACCGGACCGACGAAACTCGCGTTCCTGAAAGAATTTACGAGATTTGAGAACCTGTCCGTAAGGCAGGATACATGATCCTGAAGGATGGACCTTCCTTTGTTATTATGGGAGGGGTCCACAATTCGCTTTACATTGTTTTTAGTGTATGTTAAATTAAACATTTAATGAGGATTCCTTATATACCTATGAAGATCTTTCCCGGGGTTATCTTCCTATCGGCCCTTTTGATCCTGTGCCTTAAACCGGTTTTTTCCGAGGAGATGGTCGCGCCCGAGCAACAGGCGCCGGCCGCAGCCGCAGAGGCGCCGGCGGAATCCGTCCCGGAATCGCCTGAAAATCCCTCCCTTGAGAATCCCGTCCCGGCGCAGCCCCCGGTTGTGGCCGCGCAGGAAAAGACGGTCGGGGGAGTCTATATCACGGGAAATAAGGCGGTCTCTTCGTCCTTGATACTTTCTAAGGTAAAGAGCAAGCAGGGCGAGGCGTACAAGAAGGCCACGGTCGATGAAGATATAAAGCGCATCTACGGCCTCGGATATTTCTCCGATGTGAAGGCCGAGGTGAAGGAATTTGAAAACAGCCTTGATATCACCTTTGCGGTGACCGAGAAACCGCCTATAGGCCAGATAATATTCGCCGGTAACAAGACCTTCAGGGATGAAAGGCTCAAGAAAGAGCTCAAGATAAAACAGGACGAGATCCTCGACGAGCGCCAGCTCAAAGAGAGCACGAAGGTCATCAGGGAGATGTATTATAAGAAGGGGTTTACCCACGCCAAGGTCGATTACGCGATAAGGCTTGATCCTGTGACCAATAAGGCGGTCGTAACGATCCTGATCGATGAGGACAAAAGGGTAAAGATAAACAGGATAACATTCGAGGGGAATAAGGCGTTCAAGTCGGACCAGCTCACCAGGCTTATGTCCACGAAGACGGCGTGGTGGTTCTTCAGGTCGGGCACTTTTAACGAGGATGCTTTCGAGAGCGATCTCGAAAAGATAAAAGCGTTTTATGAAAACAACGGTTACCTTGACATCAAGCTGGAACCCGACCTCAAGTACAACGAACAGGGCGGATCCCTCTGGATCAACATAAAGGTCGATGAGGGCAAGAAATATCTCGTCAATACGCTGGCGATAACCGGCCAAGCCGTCATCGCGGAGAAAGACCTGAGGAAACCCCTTAAGATGACGGTAGGAAAGGCTTTCAGCCAGGAAGCTATGCGCGCTGACGCCGACGCGATGCAAGGGCTGTATTTTGAGAAAGGGTATATATACGCCACTATAAAGCCGGAGAGCTCGCTTAATCCCGAGACTAACAATATCGACGTCAAATATACTATCATAGAGAACGAACTTACATTTGTCGGCAGGGTAGAGATCAAAGGCAACGTCCGCACCAAGGATAAGGTTATAAGGCGGGAGCTAAGGCTGCGTCCCGGACAGGCTTTTGATGGGAAGAAGCTCCAGCGTTCCAAAGAGAGGCTCTATAACCTCGGTTATTTTGAGGATATAACTTTCGATACGGAGAAGAGCACCGAGCCGAACAAGGCGAACCTCATCGTGGATGTCAAGGAGACCAAGACAGGAGAGTTCTCGTTCGGCGGCGGTTTCTCGACCGTAGATAAATTGGTCGGCTTCATCCAGGTTACGCAGCGTAATTTCGACCTGTTTAATTTCCCGACCTTTACCGGCGGCGGACAGCAACTCGCCGTCAGGGCGGAGATAGGTACCGTAAGAAGGGATTACCAGTTGAGTTTTACCGAACCCTGGGTATTCGATTATCCGTATCTTTTCGGGTTCGACTTATACCAAAACACCCACTTAAAGGCGGCGGATATAGGTTATGGTTATAGCGAGCAGAGGCAGGGAGGGGACTTAAGGCTGGGCAAAGAATTCGACGATAACGACAGGGCCGATATGATTTACAGGCTGGAGAGCGTCAAGATCTCGGATGTCGACTCAACCGCGCTGGCCGACCTCCAGAAAGAGCAGGGCACCAATGTCATCTCGAGCCTGACCCTGGGATTGACGAGAGACCTGAGGGATTCGACGTTGTCCCCGACTAAAGGATATATTTTGTTCGGTTCGGTCCAGGGCGCCGGCGGGCCTATCGGCGGCGACAAGAATTTCGTGAAGTACTACGGTTCGTCGAGTTTTTATTTCTCGTTCATCGAAAGACAGGTTTTGCAATTAACCGCGAGAGCGGGCGCGGTAGGCGCGTTCGGGAACACCGACAGCGTCCCCATCTATGAAAGGTTTTTCATCGGAGGCGCCGATACTGTCCGCGGCTACAAAGAAAGAAGCATAGGTCCAAAAGACCCGGTCACGAACAGCCCGTTAGGAGGCAACGCCATGCTTGTCGGGAACGCCGAATATGTCTTTCCCATAGTGGAATTCCTCAAGGGCGCGGTCTTCATGGATGCAGGCAACGTCTGGCAGAGGGAAGGCGATTTCGGCAAGGGCGGAGTTATGTATTCTGCCGGCACCGGTATCAGGGTAAAAACTCCGGTAGGGCCTATAAAGCTGGATTACGGTTATCCGCTTAAAACCGACCAGGGCGAGAAGAAGGTTGGAAGGTTTCACTTTAGCCTGAGCAGGGCTTTTTAACACGGAAGGAGAAGAAAGATGAAGGCAATGTCCAAGTTGGTCATTTTGGCGTTTTTAGTTTCGTTATCCATGGTGTCCGTAAACATGGCGCGCGCAGCCGGAGATAAGATAGGCTATATGGATCTCGGTAAGGTCTTCGATGAATATGGCAAGACAAAAGACCTTGACAAACAACTCGAGTCAAAAAGCAGCGCCAAACAGGGCGAAAGGGACAAGTTGGTCGCCGAGATAAAGAAGATGAAGGACGATCTCGACCTGGCCAAGGAAGCGGATAAGGCGAAGAAGACCGCGGCGGTACAGGAGAAGTTGAATAAACTCCAGGATTTCGACAAGGAGTCAAGGGACACCCTCAGGAAAGACCGCGATGACATGGCAAGGGTGATACTCAAGGAGATAAAGGATACCATAGACAATATCGGCAAGAAGGAAGGTTATAAGTATATTTTCGACAGCCGGGCCGTCTTGTTCGGAAGCGACACGGACAACCTGACTGACAGGATCCTTAAGATATTGAACGATCAATACGCCGCAAAGGGGAAGAGATAGCAAGTGCCTGAAGCGGGTTCTCCAATACATAAGACCCTCAAAGAGATCGCGCAATTGATAGACGGCGAGGTTATAGGCGACGGGAATGTCGTCATAACCGGGATAAGCGGGATAAGGGAAGCGGAAGAAGGGGACCTGACTTTCCTCGCTAACCCGCGCTATACCCCTCTGATGGATACGACCAGGGCGTCGGCGATCATAACTTCACGGGAGACGAAGACCGCGCCCAGGCCGATGATCCGCGCGGATAACCCCTCTATGGCGTTCGCCAAGGTGATCTCCATCCTTATGCCGAACGACCAGAAGTATCCCATCGGTATACATCCTGCCGCTGTGGTCGGGAAGAACGTAAAACTCGGACAAGATGTCGCGCTCCAGCCGTACGTCGTGATCGACGACGACGCCGCTATAGGGGACAGGACTATAATTTACGCCGGCAGTTATATCGGCAATCGCGCGAAGATAGGCAGCGACTGCCTCATTTACCCGAACGTCGTGATACGCGAGAAAGTCGAGATAGGGAACAGGGTGATAGTCCATTCCGGCACGGTCATAGGCAGCGACGGGTTCGGGTTCGCGACGGTCGGCGGAGAGCACCACAAGATACCCCAGATCGGGACGGTCCTTATCGAGGACGACGTAGAGATAGGCGCCAATGTCACTATCGACAGGGCGCGGTTCGGGAAGACCGTGATAGGGAAGGGCACCAAGGTGGACAACCTTGTCCAGATAGCCCATAACGTCATAGTCGGAGAGAATTCCATAATAATAGCGCAGGCCGGAATATCCGGTTCGACGGTCATAGGCAAGAACGTCACGATCGCAGGCCAGGCAGGTCTGGTCGGACACATAACTATCGGCGATAACGCGGTACTGGCGGCACAGGCCGGCGTCACGAAACCTGTGCCGGCGAATACATGCGTTTCGGGATACCCGGCAAGGCGGCACGATGAGGCGAAGAGGCTGAATGCCTTTGTCTCGCGCCTTCCTCAGATCGTCGATGAACTTAAAAAACTCGAAGAAAAATTTCAACAGTTGGAGAAGAAGATAGCAGATGGAACAACAGCTGACAATAAAAAGCGCGGTTGAGGCCGAAGGTACCGGCCTGCATACAGGGACGAAGGTAAAAATGCGCCTTTTGCCTGCCGAGCCTAATTCCGGCATAAGCTTTATCCGCGTAGACCTTCCGGATTCGCCGGTGATAAAAGCGAATACCGCCAATGTCATGGAATCCAGCCGCAAGCTGAGGAGGACGTCGCTTTCCTGCAACGGCGCAGAAGTCCATACGGTAGAGCACCTGCTGTCGGCGCTCAGCGGGATGATGATAGACAATATCAAGGTCGAGATAAACGGGCCCGAGCTTCCCGGTTTCGATGGTTCCGCGATGCCGTTTGTCGAGCTGATAAAGAAAGCGGGCGTGCAATCGCAGCCGGAACAGAAAAGGACCTTTACCGTAAAAGACCCGATCTGGCTCGAGGAGAACGATACGGTCCTGGCGATACTTCCCGATTCCGAATTAAAGATATCGTATACGCTGAGCTATGACCACCCGCTGCTCAGGTCCCAGTATGTCTCGGTCGTGATAACGCCTGAGACTTACGAGAAAGAGATAGCCCCGACGAGGACATTCTGCCTCGAGGCCGAGGCCGAGGAACTGAGAAGGCAGGGGCTCGGCAAAGGCGCGAACTTCGAGAACACCCTCGTTGTCGGCAAGGACGGCGTCATAAAGAATAAATTAAGGTTCAGCGATGAGTTTGCGCGCCACAAGATCTCAGATCTCATGGGAGACCTGTACCTTTTGGGTATGCCTTTAAAAGGCCATGTAATAGCCGTGAAATCCGGGCATCCGCTCAACGTCAGGCTTTTACAGAAGATAAGGCAGCAGCAGGAGCGCATGCGCGCCGGCGCCATGGAAAGCAAAGGCCCCGGCATCGTGGGCACGCCCCTCGATATAAACGATATAAAGAAGATACTGCCGCACCGTTACCCGTTCCTGCTCGTCGACAGGGTCATAGAGCTCGAGGACGACAAGAGGGCGGTGGGCATAAAGAACGTCACGATGAACGAGTTTTACTTCCAGGGCCATTTCCCGAACATGCCGATAATGCCCGGGGTGCTCATAATGGAATCGTTGGCGCAGGTCGCCGGCGTGATGATGCTCAACAAAAGGGAAAACCTCGGAAAATACGCCTTCTTCATGTCGATGGACAAGGTAAAATTCCGTAAAGCGGTCGTGCCCGGGGACCAGCTTGTCCTCGAGACCGAGGTGCTGAAACTGCGCTCCAAGACCGTCCAGGTGAAGGCTGTCGCGAGCGTCGACGGGAAAATTGTGGCCGAAGGCGAATTCATGTTCGCCCTGGTCGGCGGTGAAGAGGCTTCCGAGTAGTTCCTTACAAGGTGTAAAATGAAGATCCACCCTACAGCGATCGTAGATAAAAAGGCGGAGTTGGCCGACGGAGTTGAAGTCGGCCCTTATTGTATAATCGGTCCGGACGTCAAGATCGGCAGCGGCACCGTGATAGGCGCGCACGCCGTCATTGACGGGCACACGACTATCGGCCGCGATAATAGGATATTCACCGGGGCCGTGATAGGCTCCATTACGCAGGACCTGAAATTCAAGGGCGAAAAAAGTTACGTTAAGATAGGCGACAACAATATCATCCGCGAATACGTTACCGTAAATATGGGGACGAACAAAGAGTCCTCTACCGTGATAGGCAATAAGGTCCTTTTGATGGCATATTGCCATGTGGCGCACGATTGCGTCATAAAAGACGGGGCGATCATCGCCAACTGCGGCACGTTCGCCGGTTATGTCACCGTCGAGGAGAAGGCCGATATCGGGGGCCTTACCGGCGTCCACCAGTTCGTTCGCATAGGAAAGCTCGCTATCATAGGCGGCTGTTCGAAAGTCACGCAGGACGTGGTGCCTTATTCGATGAGCGACGGCCATCCCCTGAAAGTATACGGCCTCAATACCGTCGGGCTCGAAAGGGCCGACGTCCCCCAGGCATCGCGGAATTCCCTTAAAAAGGCTTTCAAGATACTCTTTAATTCGGGGCTTACCGTTCCCCATGCCTTGGAAGAGATAAGGTCGGAAGTCCCGAAATGCCCCGAAGTAGACTACCTCATAGAATTCACGGCTGCCTCTGAACGGGGCATATCAAGATAAAATAATATGGACACTATAGGACTTATCGCGGGTAAAAGCGATTTTCCGCTGCTTTTCGCAAAAGCGGCGAAAGCCAAAGGCATAAAAGTCATCGCCGTGGGCATCGAGGGCGAGACTCGGCCCGAGGTGGAAAAGCTCGTCGACAAATTTTACTGGGTAAAACTCGGCGAACTCTCCAGGGTGCTCGAGATCTTCAGGGCCGAAGGCATAAAAAAAGCCGTGATGGCCGGCGGGATCACTAAATCCAGGATATTCAACGAAGCGCTTAAGATCGACGGGTTGATGAAATCGATCCTTGTCAGGGCGCTGGACAAGAAAGACGATACATTGCTATCGATGATCACCGCGACGCTGAAATCGGCCGGCATAGACCTGCTGGATTCGACGCTTTTCCTCGAGGACCTGCTGCCGGCAGAAGGCGTGCTGACGAAGGCTAAACCGGCGCCTGCGCAGGAGGAGGATATCAGGTTCGGCGCGAGGGTCGCGAGGGAAGTGGCCGGCCTGGATATAGGGCTTTCGATATTCGTGAAAGATAAGGCCGTGATAGCGGTCGAGGATATCGAGGGGACCGACGCGATGATAAGGCGCGGCGGGCGGCTCGCCGGCCCGGGCGGAGTCATAATAAAAGTCGCGCGCCCGAAACAGAATATGAAATTCGACATACCGGTCATAGGGCCTCAGACTATACGTTCGATGGTTGAAGTGAAAGCGGCCTGCCTCGCGATAGAGGCAAAGAAGACGCTGATAATAGATAAAGAAGAAACGATCGCTCTCGCGGACAATAACGGTATTTCCATAATAGCGGTAAAAGTGTGAGCGGTATCCTTATATTAGGCATAGAGGACGAAGGCCTTAAGCGCGCCAAAAAAGCGCTGAAAGACGCCGATTACCAGGTCTATTCCTGCGATGAGGCCGATATAAAACTGGCCTACGAAGAGACACTGAAGAGGCGGCCGGATGTCATAGTCCTCGATTTCGCCTCCCCCAAGAATTTCGATGCGCAGGCTGTCCTGCGCGCCTTCAAGAAAGACAGGTTCCTTAAAGAGACGCCCATTTTCGCCATCCTGCCGGAAGACGGGATGCGGTTTCTCGATAACCTTTCAGGCATAGGCGATTTCATAATTGCCCCGTTTAACGGCGCGGAGCTCATAGCGCGCGTCAAGGCGCTCCTCAAAAAAGTCATACCGACCGATTCCGATGACATGATAAAGATAAGCGACCTGGTCATAGACGTATCAAGATATGAAGTGTCATTGAACGGCAGCAAAGTGGAGCTCACGTTCAAAGAATACGAACTCCTCAAATTCCTCGCCTCAAACAAAGGCCGCGTCTATTCCCGGGACCAGCTGCTCGACAAGATCTGGGGATACGATTACTACGGCGGCACCCGCACGGTGGATGTCCATATCCGCCGCCTCCGCAGCAAGATAGAGGACCGGAAGCACACCTTTATCGAGACCATCCGCAACATCGGCTACAAATTCATCGCTTAATCCCGTAACCTGCTTTTTTACCTTGAAATTTAAGCCCCGCTCGGCCTTTCTTTATTACTCGCCTCTACCGAATATCTACTGCGTCATAAACCGGCTCTTCGCGAGGCGTTAAATTTCAAGGCATGACACCCGCATGCAGGATTAATCAAGATTTAACGCGGATGTAATACGGATTTAACATTGGTCCGTATACTTAGCGGTGTGAAGATCAAAGAAGATGATCTTGAGAGGAAGTACAGGTGCGCAAAGTGCGGCTACTTAACACAGCGGCAGGCGCCCCCCAGGAGCTGCCCGATATGCAGGGCCGGTTCCGAAGTTTTTGACGACATCGGTGTCGACAGGTCAACGGCGAAGATAGCGGTCTATAATCCGAAACTGATCTAGGGCCGGATAAGATCGCGAAACCAACAGGTCAAGACATTGGGAGAAAGAGAGATAAGAAGATGTTACGTCAAAGCTTTTGGCTGGTTTTATGCATTATTGGGTTGTCCTCATTAATATCCCCAGCGGACTGTTTCGCGACCGCCTCCACCCACATCTGGGCGCCGTCAACTGACGTCCAGGCCTTCGGGGTAGTCCACGTGACAGGCGACATGTACCTGCCGGTCAGCAAGGATAAGGCCGGTAACAGGATAGCCACGGTAACCAACGAAGGCCTTACCGTCGGCGTTTTGCCTTTTGAAAAATTCAACATAGAAGTGGGATTTGACCACAAGACAGGGTATGGGGACCTGGACAATTATCCGATGTATTTCAACGCGAAAGGTGGGATACCTGAAGGCGCGTTCGGCGAATGGTTCCCGGCCCTGGCTGTGGGCGCTTATGACATAGGGACGAAGACGGACAAGACGAACTACAACCTTATCTACGGCAAGGCGGCGAAGACGTTCAAGATAAATGATTTCAACCTTGGCCGCCTCTCGCTAGGGTATTTTAACGGGAACAAAAAACTGTTGCTGGGCCCTAGCGGGAACAGGGACAACGACGGCGTCTTCGGCGCCTGGGAACGTACGATGACCGAAATATCTGACAAGCTCTGGATCTGCGCAGAATATCAGGGCACAAGGAGCTCGTACGGGTCATGGAATTTCGGTGCTTCCTGGAAGTTCTCGGATAACGTCTCCATGATAGTCGGGTTCGATCGTTACAACAACCGTAATCTTGCCGATACCGTCACCATACAGTTCGACGTTGATTTTGACGCGTTCAGCAAGTTGTTCAAGAAAAAATAGGAGGATGAAGAGATGAAAAAAATAATAAGGAAGAGCGCGTTCTGGTTTTTCGCCGCTTTTCTGTTTTTCACCGTTATCGCGACGGTAGTCGCGGCCGCGGAGGCCACTCCTGCGGTAAAAGTAGACACCGGCGATACGGCGTGGCTTTTGACATCGGCGGCGCTGGTGTTAATGATGACACCCGCCCTGGCGTTTTTCTACGGCGGTCTCGTGCGCAGGAAGAACGTGCTTTCGATCCTGATGCAATGCTTCATGGTGATGTGCCTTATAACCATCCAGTGGGTGCTCTTTGGTTATAGCCTGGCATTCGGGCCGGATGTCAAAGGCGTTATCGGGAGCCTTGCGTGGTTCGGGTTAAAAGGCGTGGGCCTCGACCCCAATCCGGCGTATGCAGCCACGGTCCCGCACCAGGCGTTCATGATATTCCAGGCGATGTTCGCCATCATTACGCCCGCCCTGATATTGGGCGCGTTCGCCGAGAGGATGAAGTTCTCGACGTTCTGCGTATTCGCGCTTGTATGGGCGACGGTCGTTTATGACCCGGTCTGCCACTGGGTATGGGGCGTCGGAGGTTTCCTGAGGGCCGACGGGGCGCTTGATTTCGCGGGAGGCACGGTCGTCCACATCAATGCCGGAGTCGCGGCCCTGGCGAGCGCCCTGGTTTTGGGAAAACGCAAGGGATATCCGGACAAGATATCGCCCCCGCATAACCTTCCGTTCGCTGTATTGGGCGCGGGATTGCTATGGTTCGGATGGTTCGGGTTCAACTCAGGCAGCGCGCTCGGTTCCGGCGCTCTGGCGACGAGCGCTTTTGTGGTCACTCATATAGGGGCCGCCGCAGCCGGACTAACGTGGGCGCTTTTGGACTGGATATTCAATTCACGTTCGACGGTATTGGGAATTATTACCGGCGTTGTCGCCGGCCTGGTCGCGATAACTCCGGCCTCGGGTTTTGTGAACCCTGTCGGGGCTATATGGATCGGTATTGGCGTGTCGGTCTTCTGCTATATGGCCGTAGCGTTGCTTAAGGTTAAATTCGGCTATGATGATTCGCTTGACGCTTTCGGAGTCCATGGCATAGGCGGCATCTGGGGAGCCCTGGCTACAGGCCTCTGGGCAACGAAGGCCGTGAACGCGGCCGGGAATAACGGGCTCTTCTACGGGAACCCGGCGCAATTTTTGGTGCAGCTCAAGGCCGTTATCATTACCGCGGTCTATTCGTTCGTCATGACCTTCGTGATCCTCAAGGTGCTTAATGCGATTATGGGCGTGCGCGCTTCAGAGCAGGATGAGCGCATAGGCCTGGACCTCACGCAGCACCGCGAGGCCGGCTACACGGTCCTGGATTAAAGGGAGGGATAAAGATGAAATATATCGTTGCGATAATACAGCCCGACAGGCTGGACGAGGTATTGGCGAGGTTAGAGGAGAAGGAGATACACCTGGTCACAGTCACGAGCGTCATGGGCCGCGGCCGCCAAAAAGGCATCTCCGAGGTCTACAGGAGCCATAAGGAGGCAGGAAGCCTCTTGAAGAAGGTCAAGCTGGAGATAGCCGTAAACGACGATTTCGTCAAGCCGGCTGTCGAGGCGATCGCTTCCAGGGCGCGCACCGGCCACGTCGGGGACGGGAAGATATTTATTCTCGATTTGCCGGAATGTATTCGTATACGTACAGGAGAGAAGGGAAATCCTGCAATTGGATAGATTAAAACGGGTGACTGCCGAGATTTAACATCCGCGTAATATGGATTTAACATTCGTTTTGTATACTTGTGGCATAAAAATAAGGGAGGTAAGCCAGCATGAAAGGGAAAGCAGTAAAGAAGGAGATAGCGGAAGTGAAGACGAAGAATCCGCTCGCGAACGGCTCGTTCAATGAGAAGGCCGCGCGCGACGTGATGAAACTCATCAAAGACAAGAAGATCGACATAATCGACCTGAAGTTCAACGACCTGCCGGGCCTGTGGCAGCATTTCTCAATACCGGCATCCGAACTGCTGGAGATGGACGATATAACGCGTTCCATCTGGGTCGACGGCATCGGGTTTGACGGTTCCTCGATCCGCGGTTTCCAGAAGATACAGGAATCGGACATGATCATGATACCGGATCCGTCTACCGCGGTCGTCGATCCGGTATGCGAAGTCCCGACCTTGAGCATCATCTGCGATATCTACGACCCGCTTACCCGCAAACCGTACAGCCGCGATCCGCGTTATATCGCGAAGAAGGCGGAGAAGTACCTCAAGGATACAGGCATAGCCGATTCCGTATATTTCGGGCCCGAAGCCGAATTTTTTATCTTTAATGATATCCGCTTCGACCAGAACGAGAATTCGGGTTACTACTTCATAGACTCGGTCGAGGGCGACTGGAACACCGGCAAGAAAGAAGACCCGAACCTCGGATATAAGATACGCTACAAGGAAGGGTATTTCCCGGTCCCGCCGCACGATTCGCTCCAGGACTTAAGGAGCCGCATAATCCTCAAGATGAAGGAAGCGGGAGTGAACATTGAAGTCCATCATCATGAAGTCGCCACAGCCGGCCAGTGCGAGATAGACATAAAGTTCGACAAGCTGACCAAAATGGCCGACAACCTATTGATGTACAAATACATCATAAAGAACATGGCCAAAAAAGCCGGTATGGTCGCGACGTTCATGCCGAAACCGCTCTTCGCGGATAACGGCTCGGGCATGCATTGCCATCAGAGCCTTTGGAAGAACGGCACGAACCTTTTCTTTGACAAGAACGGCTACGCGCTCTTAAGCCAGACCGCGAAGTATTATATCGGCGGCCTGTTAAAGCACGCGAACAGCCTCATGGCGTTCTGCGCCCCGACGACAAACTCGTACAAGAGGCTCGTCCCGGGTTATGAAGCGCCTGTCAACCTCGTCTATTCGGCGCGCAACCGTTCGGCAGCTGTCCGCATACCGATGTACAGCGACAGCCCGAAATCCAAGAGGATCGAGTTCAGGCCTCCGGACCCGTCATGCAACGGCTACATCGCATTCAGCGCCATGCTCATGGCCGGGTTGGACGGAATAATCAACAAGATCGATCCGGGCAAGCCGACGGATAAGGACCTCTTCGAATTAAGCGAGGAAGAGATGGCCAAGATACCGACGGTCCCGTCGTCTTTGCGCAGGGCTATCGACGCTTTGGAGGCGGACCACGAGTACCTGCTCAGAGGCGGGGTGTTCACAAAGGATGTAATAGATGTTTGGCTTGAGTTCAAGAGGAAGAAAGAGATAGATGCCGTCAGGATGCGTCCGCATCCTTACGAGTTCTACCTCTATTTCGATATTTAAGTTTATGGTAGAGGGGGTCCTCTACCAGTTATTCGAGAGGCGGTTTATAAGTAGGGGCGGTTCCTAAAGGATTGGCTGGCTGCCCACCCCCAATGTTGGGCACAGGAGCTGCCCCTTCTTCTTTTTTCGAGAAGGCCAGATAGCCCATCGTGAAGAGCCCTGCGACGGGAATAGCCGTAATGATCCCGATCCATCCTTCCTTTCCGCGCGCCAAGGCGATCTTGTACCAGAGGAGACCGAAGAGGAATAAGTAGCATAACGGCCCTAACGGCGGTATTAACCCGGAAAGGAGCAGCAACAGCCAGGTATACCGCACATTCCCGATATTGCATGCCAGGAATAAGTTCGCGATGGGTATCCAGGCCATCCATCCGTTTCGGGTATCCGTTTTCCCTGCGATGACCTGAAGACATACGGCCAAGTAGATGTAATAGATCAGGGAACCGATTATTATGACGCCGAGAAATGCCATTAGAAACGCTATTATGACGGCTAGCAAAGCCTTACTTTCTTTATCCGATAATTTGTTTTCAGGGGTTTCTCCCGAGGGGCCCGGTATCTTTTCTTCCTGCGGTTCGCTTGGCGGCGCGGCAGGCTTAAATTCCACCGCCTGCCCGTTTATCTCCTGTATCTCGGCGAGGTCGTATGTCATTTCGGTAACGCCGTAAATATCGACGGTTATGGTATCGTTGGTTATCGCCTTAATATTCCCCTCGATCTTCTTTCCGGACCTGAAAGTTACCGTATCCGCCCAAGCGTTCACCGCGAACAATACGACCGCCGCGCATATGATCAGAGTTTTTTTCATTATCGCCTCCTATATGGTTAAATTGTATCCAAACTTCCCCTTGAAGGCAAGCACTTTTACTGGTATACCCTGGGAAAAGGGGTAAAAATCTTTTCTTGCATTTTCGGAAAAATTTGATATAATAAGGGGCTAAATTAGCGAGGTGAAAATGGATCCGATCCGCTTTGGCATAGCCCAAATGAACCCCACCGTGGGTGACCTTCAGGGCAACAAAGAGAAGATAATAAAGTTCATAAGTGACGCAAGATCATTGGGTTGCGACATAGTAATCCTCCCGGAGCTTGCCATAACCGGTTATCCGCCCGAAGACCTCCTCCTTAAGCCCCAGTTTGCGGATGACGCCGTGAAAGCGCTTAACGAAATAGTCCATAAGACCGATAATATCATAGTTATAGTGGGCTGCCTCGACAAAGGCAAGGATGGGCTGTACAATTCAGCCGCTCTTATCCGCGACAAGGAACTTATCCACATATATCATAAGATACTCCTCCCGAATTACGGCGTATTTGACGAAAAACGCTATTTCAAGCCCGGAAACGAGTCCTTTGCCTTCAAGTTCGAAGGCCTCAAGATCGGGCTGAACATCTGCGAGGACATCTGGGAATGCTGCGGCCCCGCGAGCTTTGAGGCGGTCGACATGGGCGCGCAGGTCATGATCAATATTTCGGCATCGCCTTACCACGCCGGCAAGATACAGGCGCGCGAGAAGATGCTTGTGGAGAGGGCCCAGCAGACCGCCGCTATCGTGATCTACGATAACATGGTGGGCGGCCAGGATGAGCTCGTCTTCGACGGCGGGAGCATGGTGATAGGATGGAAGGGCAGCGTTTTAACGCGCGGAAAGCAGTTCGAGGAGGATATCGCGCTCTTCGACCTCAACCCCGAAGAATACCTTAAATACAGGAAGGCCCCAAAGAGGAAGCCGGCGGTAAATAATTACAGGGCCAAGGAACTATCGCTGAAGAGATGCGAGGTAAAGATAAGGCCGCCTTTCCCGCCGCGCCGCCTGGAAAAATTAGGCAGCATAGAGGAGATATACAAGGCGCTTGTCCTGGGCACCAGGGATTATATGACGAAGAACGGCTTCAAGAAAGCGGTCGTCGGCGTAAGCGGGGGGATAGATTCGGCCTTGACCGCGTGCATAGCCGTCGACGCGCTCGGAAAAGATAACGTCGCCGCGGTCACGATGCCGTCCATGCATACCAAGGAAGAGACGCGCGCGGATGCCGTAGCCGTCGCGAAGAATTTGGGCCTAAAGACGGCGGCCATACCCATAAATACCATCTACCAGGCATATACGCGGATGCTGAAGAAGGAATTCAAGGACGCCAAGACAGATATAACCGAAGAGAACCTGCAGGCGAGGATCCGCGGCAACATCCTCATGGCGCTTTCGAATAAATTCAACTGGCTCGTCCTGACGACCGGGAACAAGAGCGAGATGTCGACGGGTTATTGCACCCTCTACGGCGATATGGCCGGGGGATTTGCGGTCATAAAAGATGTACTGAAGACCGTCGTTTACCAGTTGGCAGAATACAGGAACGCGGTAGCCGGCAAGGAGGTCATCCCGGTAACGACGATAAAGAGGGCGCCGACCGCCGAATTGAAACCCAACCAGAAAGACCAGGATACGCTTCCGCCTTACCACGTGCTGGACGATATCCTGAAGTTATATGTCGAAGAAGACAGGTCGGCGAGCGAGATCATCGCCCAGCGTTTCGACGCGAAGACGGTCAAGAAGGTCATCTCGAGGGTCGACAAGAACGAATATAAGAGGCGCCAGAGCCCGCCGGGCGTCAAAATAACCCCCAAGGCATTCGGGAAGGACCGCAGGGTCCCGATAACGAACAGATATTAACGAAAGGAGATGCAGATGGCAGCCAGATCGGTCAAAGATAAAGAATATGTATTGAAGATGGCCAAAGAGGCCAACGTCAAGTTCATCAGGTTGTGGTTTGCCGACATCCTCGGTTTCGTAAAATCCTTCGCGATAACCGTCGAGGAGCTCGAAGGGGCGCTCGAAGAGGGTATGGGATTTGACGGTTCCTCTATCGAGGGTTTCGCGCGCATAGACGAGTCGGACATGATGGCGCGGCCCGACCCCAGCACTTTCGTCCTTCTTCCCTGGAGGCCGAAGGATGAATTCGCCGTCGCGAGGATGTTCTGCGATATCGTCCGTCCGGACGGTTCGCCTTTCGAGGGGGACCCGAGATATATATTGAAGCAGAACCTGAAGCGCGCGGCGAAACTCGGATTCACTTTTTACGTCGGGCCCGAGCTCGAGTTCTTCTATTTCAAGGATAATAAAGGCACCGAGCCGCTCGATGCGGGCGGGTATTTCGACCTTATACCGCCTGATCCGGCCTCAGACCTGAGGCGGGATACGGTCCTCATGCTCGAGGCTATGGGCATTGGCGTCGAATACAGCCATCACGAAGTCGCGCCGAGCCAGCACGAGATAGACCTGAGATATACGGACGCGCTCACGATGGCCGACGCGGCTATGACATACCGCGTCGTCGTAAAAGAGGTTGCGCAGCGCTACGGTTACTACGCTACATTCATGCCGAAACCCATGTACGGGGTGAACGGCTCGGGAATGCACGTCCACCAGTCTCTTTTTAAGGGTGACAAGAACGCCTTCTTCGAGGCGAAGGACAAATACCATCTCTCGAAGATCGCGAAGAATTATATCGCCGGACTGCTCAAGCATTCCCGCGAGATAACCTCGGTCACAAGCCAGTGGGTCAACTCATATAAGAGGCTCGTCCCGGGCTACGAGGCGCCGGTCTACATCGCCTGGGCGAAGAGGAACCGGTCTACGCTTGTAAGGATACCCGAATACAAGCCCGGAAAAGAGAAGGCGACGCGCATCGAGTACCGTTCGCCGGACCCGGCATGCAACCCGTACCTGGCTTTCAGCGTCATGCTCGCGGCAGGGCTTGAGGGCATCGAGAAGAATTACGAACTCATCCCGCCGACCGAAGAGAACGTCTTTGAATTGACTCCCGAAGAGAGGACGAAGCGCGGGATAAGGCCGTTGCCCGGCGACCTCTATGAGGCTATATGTGAAACCGAGAAGAGCTCTGTTGTAAGGAAAGCCCTCGGCGAACACGCTTTCCGCTCATTTATCGAGAACAAGAAGATCGAGTGGGATAAGTACAGGGCCCGGGTCACCGACTATGAGATAAAGGAATACCTCGCGATACTATGACGCGTAAACCCGCGGTTAAAAGCGCGAGATCGCGCCCGGCATACGAGAAACAGATAGAGGCGTTATCAAAGATAAGCCAGACGATAACATCCAACCTCTATTTAGAGGATGTCCTGCGCCTTATCGTAATGGTGACGGCCGAGGTGATGAATTCCAATATCTGCTCATTGATGCTCGTGGATGAGGAAAAGGGCGAATTGGTCATCCGCGCCACGCAGAGCGTCAGTGAGGCTTACAACAAAAAGACCAACATGAAGATAGGCACCGGGATAGCCGGTAAGGTCGCCAAGGAAGGCAAGCCCATTCAGGTGCCGGACGTCCGGGAGGACCCGCGTTACCTGAACAGGGACATAGCCAAAAGCGAGAAACTCTGCTCGCTCCTCTCGATGCCGATGATAGTAAAGGGAAAGGTCATCGGAGTCCTGAACGTCTACACATCGACTCCCCATAGCTTTACCCGGAACGAGATAAACGTCCTTACCTCGGTAGCCAACCAGGCCGCCGTGGCGATAGAGAACGCCCAGCTGATGGTCAAATCGAAGATAATACAGGAAGAGCTTGAGACCCGGAAGATGGTAGAGCGGGCCAAGGGCATACTTATGCGCAGGGGCCTGGCAGAGGAGGATGCCTTCAGGAAGATACAAAAACAGGCGATGAGCCTACGCAAGACGATGAAGCAGATCGCCGAGGCGATAATACTGACTAACGAACTGGAGCGGGGCAAGTAGCCCTATTGACTTTAATAAGATTTTATAATATAATCGAAAAAAGATTTTTACAAGTAAGCCAAAGATCTTATCCGTAATACAAAGGAGATTGACATGAGAAGAGTTCTTTTTGTCTTGGGAATTTTGTTTTTATCCGCTATATGCCTGCCTGCGTGCGGCCAGAAAAAGGCAGCTGCTCCGGAAAAAACAGAAGTCACCCCGGCCCCGGCCCCGGCGCCGGTTGTGGAAACGCCTAAGGCGAAAGCTAAACCGGAGATCAAGGAAATCATCTTAGCCGATTTCAATACAGGCAAGAAGCCCAACAATTTCGGCGGCGATTTCGGCGCGTGGAACAAGGACCAGGACGACACGACCCAGGGCTGCAAGGAGTCCTTTACTTCCGACGAGAGATACGGGAAAGAAGGTTTCTCCCTCCAGCTCGATTATGATGTCGATTCCCCGAATCCTGCATTTAACGGCTTCTGGATGAAATTGGACAATTTCGACGCGACGCCTTACGATAAACTGGTTTTTTACGTAAAAGGCGACGCGACGATAGGATACCCCCCGAGATTTAAGATAGAGCTTAAGAACGCGAACGGCGAGGTCGGCAAATACTACGTGACGCAGATAAGCCCGACATGGGCGCCGGTCGAGGTGCCGTTCCGGAGTTTCGGCGGAATAAAGGATTTTAGCAAATTGACCGAGTTCACCGTCGTCTTTGAGGATTCCGCATCGAGGCCGAAGACCGGCAGGATCTACATGGACAACATCGGCTTCGCGAAAGACTAAATACCCATGGATTTCAAAATTACCGAAGACAACTTCAAGTTAAGCGGGCAGGATTTTTACGTATTTTCGGGAGAGATCCATTATTTCAGGATAAGGCCGGAGAACTGGGCCGCCCACCTCAAGAAGGCCAAGGCCGCCAACCTGAATACTATAAGCACTTATATCCCCTGGGATTGGCACGAATACGAAGAAGGTAAGTTCGACTTCTCCGGCCACACGAATCCCCAGAGGAACCTCCTCGGCTTTATAGAGCTATGTAAGAAGAACGGGCTTTATCTAATAGTCAAGCCGGGCCCTTATATCCTCGCCGAATACTTAGACCACGGCATACCGCAGTGGCTCCTCTCCTCGCATCCGGAGATACTCGCGCTCAACAGGGAAGGCAAGACTTTCGGCCATGCCCGCGTGACGCTGATGCACCCGGTATACCTGAAGTATGCAAGGTTATGGTATGACAAGATCCTCGCGATAATAAAAGACAATTTGATAACAAAATCCGGCGGGATAATACTCTCGATGCAGTTGTGTAACGAGATAGGGGTGTTTACCTGGCTTGATAAAGAGGCCGATCATAACCCGGTCTCGCTGGACCATTACAGGAAATTCCTCTCCGAAAAATACAAGAAGATAAACCGCCTGAATGTCCTCTATAAGGCCAAATACAAGAGTTTCTCCTCGGTCGTCCCGCCGCAGGGAAATCCGGCTAAATTGACCGAGCTTGCCGCCGACCTCGATTGGCACCTCTTCTGGCGCCGGTATTACGCGGTGTACGTGGAACATCTTTTAAAGGAAGTCACCAAGAGCGGGATCCATATACCGTTCACGCACAACCTGCCCGGATGGGTATGGGGCCGCGCGGTCGAGTACCCCCTGAATATAACCATGTACCAGGATGTGGCCAAGCTCTATCCGAAAGTCATGCTTGCTGTCGACCATATACCGGAGAATATCTCTTATAGGAATTTCCACGACGCGGCCATAATACAACAGTTCACCAGGGCGATACAGGGGAACCGCGGCCCGACCTTCGTCGCCGAGATGCAGGCGGGGACAAGGGAGCATAACGTCGTCACTTATCCCGACGAACTGGAGCTTTTTTACAAATCCGCCTTGGCCTACGGCGCGGCAGGTATGAATTTCTACATGTTCTCACAGGGAAAGAACCCCAAGGGCAAATCCGCGGTCGGCCCTACTTTTTACTGGCAGACGCCCCTGGATTACGACGGCAAGGAGACCGCGCTCTACCCGGTCGTCAGGCGTTTCGGCAAGCTCGCCTCGGCTTTCGGCGCGCTCGCCTCCAGGGCGAAAGCCGACTCGAAAGTGGCGCTGCTCTTCTATAAGCCTTATTACTACACCGAACTTACGCATAATTACGACCTTGAGAAGATGGGCCTGAGCTATAACCCGAAGACGATAAGGGACAGTATTTTTTACGAGGGGATGGCGAAGATCCTCAAGATGCTGAATTGCGATTACGATATCCTGGATATGGAGCTTACCAAGCCGAAGGACCTGGCAAAGTACAAGCAGGCGTGGATCGTCTCGCTCGAATACATGGACGCGGAATCGCAGAAACTGCTGGCGAATTATGTCGGGAACGGCGGGCACCTGGTCATCCTGCCAAGGGTCCCGAAATACGACCTCTCGCTCAAACCGTGCGAGGTGCTTAGGCAATTCCTGAAAATAGGAGAGACCGAAGAAGTCTCCCCGCGCGCCCCGACGATAGATTTTTTTGACGTCAAGGAGATATCGGTCTTTAACCCGATCGAGGTCTTTAACGAGCCCAACGCCGAACCGATGGCGCTCCTTCCGGACGGCAGCACCTGCGGGTTCGTCAAGCATTTCGGAGGCGGCTGGGCGCTGGTCCTGGGGACCGCGTTCGGATATTCCACGGAAGAGAGCATAGACGCGTATTCGCGCATATTGAAGATGGACGATATCCGCGGGAACGCGTCCCCGACGAACGGCAGGATGGTCGCCCAGGAATTCTTCGATGAAGGCCGCGCCCTCCTCTTCGTCGCGAATTATTACAGGACAGCGGAATCGGGCCATATAATTTTCGCGGACCCGGTGACGAAAGAGGAGAAGAAGATGCCTTACGGAGCGCCGCTCACGCTCGCGGGATTGACCGGCCTTATCATACCGGTGAATTTCCAGATACACGGCAGCGCCGCGAGGATAATCTTCTCGACGTCGCAGATATTGAACGCCTTCGAGAAAGGCGGTTCCATATTCGTGGAATTGCACGGCCAGCCCGGATCCGGCGGCGAATTGACGGTGGCCATCAAAAAGAGGCCCAAGCAGGTCTTCGCCGACGGCAGGAAGCTCGAGTTTTCCTACAGGTCAGGCGAGGCGATAATACCCTTCAAACACAGCGATGAAGGCCCTGTCCTGATGAAGATCAACTTAAATTAAAGGAGATATAGGTGGCGAGGAAATTACCGGCATTTCTTGTCCTTTCTTTTGCTCTTCTTTTTCCGCTCCCTTGTAACGCCCAGGAAGATGTCGTTGTCAGGATACCCCCGCATTCGGATATAAAAGTCGCGGCGGATTTCGACAGCGGCAAGGACCCCAACAGCATAGGCGGGTTCCCTTCCATGAGTTTCAAAAAACCCTCTTTCCTCCAATCGGCATACAGCAAAAAAGAAAAACACGGCGAAAAAGGCTATTCGCTCGAGATCGAATATTACGTCCCCAAAGGCGAGGACGCTATCTGGTCGACCGACCTCAACGAACTCGATATCAGCGCGGCAAAAGGCGTATCGTTCTGGATAAAGTGCACGGAAGGTTCCGAAAAGTTCTGGCTGGCGCTGGAAGATAAGGCCGGCAATAGGAATGAGGTCAACCTCTCGGGGTCTATCAAGCCCGTGACCGACTGGCAGGAGATAAAAGTGCCGATAGAGAAGTTCCCGTCCATCGACACGAACAAGATGAGAAAGTTCAGCCTGGACTTCAAGGGCGAACCCAGCGTGATAAGCGGGAAGATCTTCCTGGACGATATATCTTTCTACGGCGATCCGGAACTCTTCTTCCTTGGGTTAAAGGATAATACGGCCTATTATCCCGAAAAGGTCCTCGCGAACGAGCGCAAGAGGGACCTGCTTACGAGCTCGGACAACCAGATGCTTATGGGTATAGCGCAGGATACGTGGGGATTTTTCAAGAACGTCGTCGATAAGAGGAGCCACCTTCCGCTCGACTGGATAGGGATGGCGCCGGAGAGGGCTATTGGCGATTATACCTCGCCTACGAATACGGGCCTTTATTTCATAAATATAGTGGCGGCATTCGACCTTAAATTCATAACGAGGGAAGAGGCGGTTAAAAGGATATCGGATACGCTCGACGTGATGGAGAAGATGCCGCGGTGGCGCGGGCTATGGGACAATTACCACTCTACGACGAACCTGCAGGTAACGCGCCGCTATATCTCATCGGTCGATAACGGCTGGTTTGCCGGCGGCCTCATCATAGCAAGGCAGGCGTTCGACAAAGAGCTCGGAAAGCGCTGCTCGAAACTCCTGGATGAGATGGATTTCTCGGCCCTTTATAATAAAGAGCTCGGCCAGCTCAACCTCGGCTATGACGGGGATACCGAAAAATATTCGCCTTATAATTACGGCCAACTGAACGGCGAGGCGAGGTTCACGAGCCTGGTCGCCATAGGGAAAGGGAACGTCCCGCAGGAGCACTGGTATAAGATGGCAAGGACTTTCCCGCCGGAGATAGACTGGCAGTCGCAGAAGCCCGAGGGTAAATGGGTCAAGAAATCAGGCGTCAAATATTTCCAGGGTTATTACACCCATAACGGGGAAAAGATCGTCCCGAGCTGGGGCGGGAGCCTCTTCGAATTCCTGATGCCTTCACTTATGGTAAAAGAGAAAGAGCTGGCGCCTAACGGGCTGGGACTGAACGACTTGAAAGGCGTCAACGCCCATATCGCCATGGCTAAGATGAAGGGATATAATGCCTGGGGGTTCTCCCCGTGCTCGACGCCTGACGGCAGTTACGGAGGCTATACCGAATTCGGCGTCGCCGGAATAGGCTTCAAGGGATATAAAGACGAAGGCGTGGTAACGCCCCACGTGGTATTCCTGTCCCTTACTTTCGCGCCGGAAGAGGCCATCTCGGATATCAGGAGGCTTCTCTATTATTACAATATATACGGCGAGTTCGGGATGTATGACGCCGTAAACGTGAAGAACGGCAGGGTCTCGTATAAATATCTCGCGCTCGACCAGGGCATGATACTCCCTTCAATAGATAATTACCTCAATAACGGCGCAATAAGGGAACGTTTCCACAAGGACCCGGTAGCCAGGAAGACCGAAAAACTCTTAAACGAGAATTTTTTCGAATAGAGAGAGGATCGAGCCATGAGGACCACCAAGGCGAACGGCATATTGTCGACGGACAGGATCCTGTCGGACAAACAGAGGAAGAACCTCTCCATACTCGAGCTTGTCGTCAAGCACGGCCCCATATCGAGGACCGAGATCTCGCGCCAGACCGGCCTCAATATCGTCACGATCTCCAATTACATAAATGAATTCATAGAAGGCGGGCTGGCGGTCGAAAAGGGTTTTGACGTCTCTACCGGCGGGCGCCGTCCGACGCCCGTCGAGCTCAACCCGAAATTCGGCTACATGATCGGCGTGGGGTTGACGGCGCTGAACATCGTCGGCATCCTGGTCGATCCCAAGATGCAGGTAATCTGCGAGGTAAAGAAAGACCGCCCGGCCGATAACAGCGAGGCGATAATCGGAAAACTCGTCGAGACGGTCGAGGAGATCCTCGCGAAATCGAAGATCGAGCCTGAGAAGATAAAGGGGCTTGGCATAGGCATACCCGGCGTCATCGATGTCGAGGGCCAGACGATAAGGTGGCTCGGCGCGATGGGCCTTTCGATGGTATCCATATCAGGGGTATCTCTCAAGGATATATTTGAAAAGGAATTCGATATACCGACCCTGGTAGAGCATGACGCGGCGTGCGCCGTCTTCGGCGAGCGCTGGTTCGGCTTCGAGTCGGAGATCAGAGACATGATATACATGTACACCGGCGTCGGCTGCGGGCTGATAATAAACGGGCAGATATACCGCGGGTCGAACGGCTCGGCCGGGGAAGTGGGGATCTTCAATACATCCGTGCCGGACCCGGAAGCCAGAAGGCGCGAGTCCCTCTCGCTCGGCACGTGGGAGCTCGACCTCGGCATCGGGTATTACGCCAGGGAAGCGATGAAGAAGGGGTCGAAATCGAGGATATTCGAATTGGCCGGCAACGATCCCGGCAAGATAAGCCTTAATACGGTGATAGAGGCGTCCAAGGCGGGCGACAAGCTCGCCAACGAGCTGTTGGAGGATGCCGGAGGCCAGCTCGGCAAGAAGATAGCGTTCCTCGTAAATCTCCTCAATCCGGAGGTGGTAGTGATCGGCGGGGGAGTCGAGCAGGCCGGCTCGGTATTTATGGATTCGGCGAAGAGGACCGTCCATTCTTGGGCGCGCGAAGAGAATATAAGGAATTTAAAAATAGTGCCTGCAAGGCTCGGGGGAAATGCCGTCGCGATGGGCGCGGCCTGCCTCGTCTTGCAGAGGATATTCATGAATGCCTAAAACGCAGGAGGCGCGGAGATGAAAGGGTTTAACAGATTATTAGCGTTTTTTGTAATCCTGGTTTTCGCGTTGCAGGTAACGGGTTGCGGTCCCGGCGAAGGGACGAGAAAACCCAAGAAAGTGCCGGTGAAAGTCGCTTTCTGGGGAAGCCCGGAAGAGATAGGGATAATCACCGAGATGCTAAAGAACTGGCAGAAGACCCACCCGGATATCCAGGTAAAATTGGAGCATATACCTTTCGGGAGCTATGTCAGCAAGATACTGACCGAGATCGCAGGGAGGTCGGCGCCCGATATCATCGCCTCGGAAGTGAACATGTTCGTATCTTTCGCCGATAAGGACGTCTTCCTTGACCTCAAACCTTTTGTGGATAAGGACAAATCGTTCAATCTCGGGGATTTCTTCCCCGAGGTCGTGGACAGGTACACCGTCGACGGCAAGATCCTCGGCATCCCGAGGGATACCGCGCCGTTCGCGTGCGTCTATTATAATAAGAAACTTTTCGATGAAGCGGGCCTGCCTTATCCCACGGATGACTGGGACTGGAACGATCTCCTGGACAAGGCGAAGAAGCTGACCAAGGTGGATAAAGACGGCAAGGTTGTCCAATACGGTTTTTACAGCGATATGTGGCCTAACTTCATCCTTTCGGAAGGCGGCAGGATAGTCGATGACGTGAAGCATCCCACCAAATGCCTGATGAATTCCCCGGAATCGATGGAAGGATTGCAGTTCCTGGTCGACCTCTCACTCAAATACAAGGTTTCGCCCACATCTAACACGTTCCGCAACCTCGGCCTCGGCGTCATCCAGATGTTCATGATGCAGAGGGTCGCGATGTTCCATTCGGGGATATGGGAGACGCCTATTGTCAGGAAGGTGAAGGATTTTGACTGGGACGTCGCTATGTTCCCCAAGAGCCCGAAGGGGATAAGGAAATTCGCGACCGGCGGGACCGCATACGGCATACTCAAGACGACCAAATATCCGGAGCAGGCATGGGAAGTCCTGAAGGCGTTAAGCGGCGATGAAGGCCAGATAATGCTTGCCGAGTCAGGGCTGGCCCAGCCGGCCAACAAGAAGATAGCGGAGGGCGAACATTTCGCCGGCAGCAACAAGCCTCCGCTCAACAAGAAGATGCTCAACGAAGCGGTTACATACTGCGTATACGACCCGTTTAACTTCAAGTGGCGGGAGATCCGCGAGAAGTATATAAATCCGGAGTTCGACCTCGTGTTCAACGGCCTTAAACCGGTAAAGGAAGCGGTAAACGCGATAGTGCCTAAGGCTAACGAACTATTAAAAGAAGGAAGATAGAAAGACGAGATGAAATTCCAGACCGACTATGGTTATTTCACCGATGACGGCAAGGAATATGTCATAACCAGGCCCGATACCCCGCGTCCGTGGGTTAACGTTATCTCCAACGGCTCGTATTCACTGGTGATATCCCAGACCGGTTCGGGTTTCTCGTGGTGGGAGAACTCGAATCTCGCCAGGCTGACACGGTGGGAACAGGACCTGGTAAAAGACGAGTGGGGAAAATACCTATATATAAAAGACAGGGATAGCGGGGACTTCTGGTCCTTGGGGTGGAAGCCGGTCTGCCGCGATTTCGACAGTTACGAATGCCGGCACGGCATAGGCTATACCATCCTTTCGAATAAATACAAGGGCATAGCCTCCTCAATGACCGTCTTTGTACCGCGCGATGAGCCGGTCGAGATATGGAAGGTCACTTTAAAGAACGAATCCGGCGTCATAAGGCCGTTATCGCTTTTTTCGTATTTCGAATGGCTTCTAGGCAATAAGGACGATACTCACCGGGAGTTCCATAAGACCTTTATAGGCACTTCGTATGAAAAGGGCCTCCACGCCCTTTACGGCGAAAAGAGGAAACAGCTGATGCTGCCCGGTTCGATAATCAGCGAGTACCCGTGCACGGCATTCTTCGCCTCGTCGGTCGAGCCCGAGTTCTACGAAGGAGAGAAGGAGAATTTTATCGGGATGTACAGGACCCTCGCCGACCCGCTCGCGGTCGAGAAAGGCATTCTTACCAATACCACCGGCAGGTGGAATGACTCGATAGCCAGCCTCCATCTAAACGTGAGCTTAAACCCCGGCGAGAGCAAGGATATCATCTTCATTCTCGGCCTCAGCCAGGGCAAGGCCAAAGACGCGAAGATAATAAAGAAATATTTTGACGTCAATAACGTGAATGTCGCGCTAACCGAAGTCAAGAAATACTGGGGCGGCATGCTCTCCGGCCTTACGGTAAAGACGCCGGACGACGCGCTTAACCTGATGACAAATACGTGGCTTAAATATCAGGCGATATCCGGCAGGATCTGGGCCCGCTGCGCCTACTACCAGTCGAGCGGCGCGTACGGTTTCAGGGACCAGCTTCAGGACAGCCAGATATTCCTTCCCTTGGACACTTCGCTCACGAAGAAACAGATACTTTTGCACGCGGCGCACCAGTTCAAGGACGGCACGGTATATCACTGGTGGCACACGCTCGCCGAATGGGGCCCCAAGACGAACAAGGTAGACGACCTGCTCTGGCTCGTATTCGTGACCATAAGTTATATAGAAGAGACCGCGGACTTCGGCATCCTGAAACAGAAGGTCAAATTCGTGGACGGCGGAAACGCGACCCTGCTTGAACATTGCGAACGCTCGATAAAGAAAGTCCTGTCGAGGTTCTCGAAACGCGGGCTTCCTCTCATCGGCGAGGGAGACTGGAACGACGGCATGAACTTCGTAGGCGTGAAATTTAAAGGCGAATCGATCTGGATGGCGCATTTCTTCGCGGATATCCTGAAGAGGTGGTCGGAGGAAGTCCTCTCCGATAAGAAGGTAAACAGGAAGGCCGATGCGAAGAAATATGCCGGGAAATTCGAAGACCTCAAGAAGGCGATCAACAAATACGCCTGGGACGGCGAATGGTACTGGCGCGCGACCTGCGACGACGGTTCTCTGGTGGGGAGCTCAAAATGCAAAGAAGGGAAGATCTTCCTTAACGCGCAGGCCTGGGCTGTCATCGCCGGCACAGGCACCGAAGAACGGATAAAGAAGGCCCTGGCTTCCTGCTCGAAATATATTTACAGGGACTACGGCGCCATACTCCTTTACCCCGCGTTCTCCGAGCCGAACCAGAAGATAGGTTATATCAGCCGCTACGCGGCCGGAGTGAGGGAGAACGGAGGGGTCTATACCCACGCCGCGACCTGGGCTGTCATCGCCGAATGTTTGCGCAAGGACGCGGATACCGCATACGACCTTTACAGCAAGATATGCCCTCCTAACAGGAGTAAAGATATCGACCATTACAAGGCTGAGCCGTATGTCACGCCGGGCAACACCGACGGCCCTGATTCCGTAAATTACGGGAGGGGAAGCTGGACATGGTATACCGGTTCGGCGGCCTGGCTTTGCAGGGTCGCGACAAACTGGCTTCTCGGCGTCAGGCCGGTCCCCGAAGGGCTGCTTATAGACCCGTGCATTCCCAAGGAATGGAACGGGTTCGATATGACGCGCAAGTTCAGGGGAGCCGTCTATAAGATCATCGTTTCCAACGCGGCGCACGTCTCGCACGGCGTAAAAGAGATAAAGCTGGACGGCAAAAAACTGGACAGCAATATCGTGCCGCCCCTCAAAGACAATAAGGTCCACCTGGTGGAAGTGACTCTTTAAGAGAGAGTTAATGAAAAAACTTGTTGTTTTCCTGTTCGCCACGTTTTTAGCCTTCCAATCGGCCGGTTGCGCCGACAAAGAACAAAATTCCGACACGGTAAAAGTGACTTATTGGGAAAAGTGGTCCGGCTTTGAGGCGGACGCGATGCAGGCGGTCATCGACCTTTTTAATTCAAGGAAATTCAGGAATAAAGACGGAAAGATGATCCGGGTGGAGATGAGCGCGGTAAGCGAGATCGACAGGCGATTGCTTACCGCCGTGGCCGGAGGCAACCCGCCTGATGTCGCCGGGGTCTGGACCTGGATCGTCACTACTTACGCCGAAAAAGGGGCGCTCCTTCCTATAGATGATCATTTGCGCGAGGCCGCTATAACAGAGGATCGTTACATTCCTGTCTTCTGGGAGATTTGCAGGTACAAGGGAAAGATGTGGGGCCTCCCGTCTACTCCGGCTTCAGTCGCGCTGCACTGGAACAAAAGGCTTTTCAGGGAAGCCGGCCTGGACCCAAACGTACCTCCCTCATCGATCCAGGAATTCGACGAGATGGCGGAGAAGCTTACACTCATCAAGCTGCCGGGCCAGGATAAAGCCGTATCATTTTATGAGTTAAAGACCAGGACGAATTATAAGAATCTTCTCGGTCAGGGTATGATTATACAAATGGGTTTCCTGCCATCCGAGCCCGGATGGTGGCCATGGTCGTGGGGCTATTGGTTCGGGGGGAAGCTGTGGGACGGCAAGGAGAAGGTTACCGCGGACGGGCCGGGGAATGTCAAGGCCTACGAATGGATAAGGTCCTATTCCGAGAAATACGGCGTAGAAAACATAAAGAGATTTTCAAGCAGCTTCGGCGCATTCTCTTCACCTCAGAACGCCTTCCTTTCTTCAAAAGTCGCGATGGTGAGGGAGGGAGTATGGATGTATAATTTTATCGACAAATATGCGACAGGGATGGATTGGGCTGCGGCGCCGTTCCCCTCGGATGGAGGAAAGCTGAAAGACGTCACTTATGCCGAAGCCGACATC
The DNA here is from genome assembly GCA_041653595.1 of Candidatus Omnitrophota bacterium. NCBI lineage: Bacteria > Pseudomonadati > Candidatus Omnitrophota > Candidatus Omnitrophota bacterium. The sequence goes on from JBAZFB010000004.1 coordinate 104,348, forward strand.
CTCGTTATACCGAGGGGCGCGAGGCATCCGGACGAAGCGTTTAAATTTATAAGTTTTGTAAATACGCAGGAGGCGATGGAATTGCTGTGCGAGGGGCAGAGGAAATTTACGCCGCTTAAAAATGTAAGCGAAGATTTCTACGCCAGGCATAAAAACCCGTATATACGCGTCTTCAGGGCGTTGGCCGAAAGCCCGAACGCGTTCATTACCCCGAAGATGGTCATATGGCAGGAGTATCTGCGCGAGCTGAATTTTGCGTATGAGATGACAAGGGACCTGAAGGCCGAGCCGAAGAAGATCCTTTCGGACGTCAATAAAACAATGCAGAAAAGGCTGGAGAGGGAGCTGGAGATGTCAAAGAGGTCAGGGGAGAAGAGATGACCAAAGAAGAAAAAAGGGAATTCATAAAAGGCATTCTTTTTACCTCCCCCTGGCTTATCGGCTTCTCGATATTTGTCATATATCCGGTCGTAGCGTCCTTTTGCTACAGTTTTTGTTATTATTCGGTGATCCAGCCTCCGCGCTTCATCGGCCTGCTCAATTATAAGGACCTTTTGACCGATCCGATATTCTGGAAATCCCTGTGGAACACATTTTATTTTGTCATATTCATGATACCGCTCGGTTTTGTGGCATCGCTTTCATTGGCGATGCTGCTCAACACGAAAGTAAGGGGGATGGCTTTTTACAGGATGATATTCTTTGTGCCGTCGCTCGTCCCTATGGTCGCCGGTTCGATACTCTGGATGTGGATATTTAACGGCGAGTACGGGCTCCTTAATAATTTCCTGATAAAGATGGGGATCCCGAACCCCCCGAACTGGCTTATGGACGTGAACTTCGCTAAACCGGCCATCATAATCATGAGCCTCTGGGGGCTCGGCCAGACGATAGTCATCTATCTTGCCGGCCTGCAGGACGTGCCGGTCGCGCTTATCGAGGCGGCAGACCTCGACGGGGCGAATTGGTTCGATAAACTTTGGAATATAACGATACCGATGATATCGCCCGTTATATATTTTAACGTGATAATGGCCATCATAGGGGGTTTCCAGATATTTTCCCAGGCTTATATAATGACAGGCGGAGGGCCGCAGCGTTCGACGACTTTTTACGCGCTATACCTTTATCAGACGGCCTTCGAGGATCTTCGCATGGGTTACGCGAGCGCGATGGCATGGATATTGTTCGTTGTGATACTTATATTGACGATGCTCGTTCAGCGCATCTCCAAAGAGAGCGTCTATTACCACGGAGGTTGACGGCATGCCCCAAGGTAAAGGCATAAAGTTCATTACGTACCTGGCTTTGACCGCCTGCTCGGTCGTTTTCGCGCTTCCTTTTGCGTGGGTCATGGTCACGTCCCTCAAGCCGGTAGAGCAGACGATGACTATGCCGCCCACCTGGATACCCAAAACCTATTATATAGAGAGCGCCGGAAAAAAGCTTGAAGTAAAAAAGGGTATTGTAACGCATGAGGCCGGCGCGATCTTAACCGTAAAAGAGGGGCCGAGGGAAGGGGAGCGTTTATTCGTTCCTAACTCACAGTTAAAAGACGGCAAAGCCCTCCTTCAGGTCCAGATAGCCGACAAGGTCGTCCAGGGTTATTATCCCGTCGATATCGAAAAGGAAGTGCAGCCCGGATGGATACAGGTCATAGAAAAACTGCCGGCGCAATACGAAAAGACCGAACCATACTGGACTTTCGTCCCGCCGGAGAAGATAATCGAGAAGGTAAAATTTTGGCTAAGGAATTACCTCGATGTTTTTGTTAAGATCCCGTTCCTGAACTATGCGAAGAACACGCTTATAGTGTGCATATTAGGCGTGATAGGGACGACGTTTACCAGCGCCCTTGTCGCTTACGGCTTCGCCAGGATACGCTGGAAAGGAAGGGATTTTATATTCATGCTCACGCTTTCATCGATGATGATACCTTTTGCCGTTTTAATGGTCCCCCTTTACGGCGTATTCAAGGCATTCGGGTGGATAGGCACTTTGCAGCCGCTTTGGTTCCCGTATGTATTCGGCACAGCGTTCAATATATTCCTGCTGAAACAATTTTTCATGACGATACCGCGCGACCTTACCGATGCCGCGAGGGTGGACGGGTGTAACGAATTTGAGATCTTCTGGCGCATAATACTTCCGCTCTCGAAGCCCGCCCTGACGGTCGTGGCCCTGTTCCATTTCCTTTATGCCTGGAACGACTTTATGGGGCCGTTGATATTCCTCACCAACAAGGATACATATACGCTCTCCCTGGGGTTGCAGGTATTCCAGAGCCAGCATGGCGGGACGGAATGGCACTTGCTGATGGCCGCCTCGGCGATGGTCATATTGCCCATATTGGTCATGTTCTTCTTCGCGCAGAAGACATTCATACAGGGAGTGGCTCTGACGGGGCTGAAGGAATAAGGAAGCCGTATTTAGGCTTGAAATGGGCGTATGGTTAGTGTAGAATCTAACGGTATAAGAAAGGAAAGGAGGAGGTTCAGATGAAGAAGGTGTATTTAGCGTTAACCGCGATGGCGATAGTGTTGCTTTTTGCGGGGCAGGCCTTCGCTGCAACTCTCGTCATAGCCGATTTTGATTCTGGGACCAAGCCAAACAACATAGGCGGCGATTTCGGCGCCTGGAACAAGGACGAGGCCGACGCGACCCAGGGCTGCAAGATGGACTTCGATGGGAGCGTCATGCACGGCACCAAGGGTTTCTCCGTCCGCCTGGATTACGATGTCGATTCGCCGAACCCGGCCTACAACGGCTTCTGGATGAAGCTCCAGGACACCGATGTCTCCAAGTATGACAAGCTCAGTTTCTGGATCAAGGGCGATGAGACAGCCGGTTTCTCCCCCAAGGTAAAGCTTGAGGTCAAGAATTCCAAGGGAGAGGTAGGTAAATACCTGATCACCAACGTCACAAAGGACTGGCAGGAGATAGTAGTTCCGCTTAACAAGTTAGCGGGCCTGACGGACCTTACCTCCATGACCGAGTTCGTCATCGTATTCGACGATATGACCTGCGCAGCGAAGAAGCAGGGGACGATCTATATAGACGATATAGCGTTCGTCAAGTAAGACATGAAGTAATGGGGCTCCTTGTCGGGTTGACATTTGATATTAAGTCCCGCAAAGTCCCCAAAGGTTCTCCGAGCGATCTATGGGCCGAACACGACAGCGAAGAGACTATCTCCGCTGTCGTGGAGGCCCTTAATTCGGGCGGTAACAAGGCGATACGCATAGGTTCATCCAAGCGCCTCCTCTCCGGATTATCCTCCCTGAAATTCGACATAATCTTTAATATAGCCGAGGGTATCTCCGGGAGGAACCGCGAATCCGAAGTCCCGGTGCTCCTCGACATCGCCGGCATACCTTACGCAGGTTCCGACGCGCTCACGCTTTCCGTCTCTCTCGATAAGGTAATCTCAAAAAAAATATTCATGTATCACGGGATCCCGACGCCGGCATATTTCGAATGCGTTAAAGGCGGCAGGGCCGCCGTGCCCAAAGGATTAAAGTTCCCGTTTATAGTAAAGCCTCGATACGAGGGCTCGGCCAAGGGGATAGGCCCCGGTTCGGTGGTCCGGAATATATCATCTCTCGAGAAGCAAACGGATGAAATAATCAGGAAATACGGGCAGCCGGCCCTGGTCGAGGAATTTATCGACGGATGGGAGTTTACCGTCGGGATAATAGGGAACCGGGATCCCGTCGTCCTTCCGGTCGTGCAGCGCCACGTGGAGATCGAAACCGGATTGAGCAGCCATATTTTCGATAAGACCTGCGCAGACAAGCAGGATAGTTCATTCATGGATAAGCGGGAACTAAAATACAGGGATATTATGGGTATAGACGCGGGACTCGAGGAGAGGATAAAGAGATTTGCGCTTAAGGCCTTCAATGGGCTGGAGTGCAGGGATTTCGCCAGGATAGATTTCCGCGTTGACCGGAAAAAGCAGGTTTATATGCTCGAGATCAACCCGCTCCCGTCCCTGGCGCGGGACGACTATTTTTCCATGGTCGCGGAACTTATGGGCATCACTTATGAGAGGATGATAAACATGATGTTCGCGGCCGCTTTGGACAGGTGCGGACTGCGATGAAAGACGCGTATTCGCATCCGGGCTTCTGCGACGTCGCCTACGACTGGGACAGGAGGCCGGAATGCGATTTCATAGAGCGGTGCATAGAGAAATATTCGGGCGCGAAGGGCCGTTCCGTGCTTGATATAGCCTGCGGGACCGGGATACATCTTATGGAATTCGCGCGGCGCGGGTACGAAGCGGCGGGTATAGACGGGAGAAAAGAAATGGTCGATTTTGTCCTGAAGAAAGCCGCGGCCGAAGGCCTCGACGTAAAATGCGCACAGACGGACATGAAGGGATTTGATACGGGCCGCAAGTTCGGATGCGCGATCTGCATGCTCGATTCGTTCCGGTACCTGCTGACCGACGAAGACATACTGCGCCACCTAAGGTCCGTCGCCGCTTCGCTTGAGGACGGCGGGCTTTATATCATAGACCTCTGGATGCCGGAGGATGACCGTATCGGTGGATGGGAGGACCTTTGCTGGACCCAGGAGCGCGGTAATATCCGCGTAGACGCGAGATATGTCCAGCACGGGGAGACTTTTAACCCGGAGGAGAAGACCTTTGATGACGAGCTTATATTTAAAGTGACCGGCCCCTCGGTCAATTCTACCGTGACCTCGAGGGCCAAGACCAGGGCACTGCTCTTCGCCGAGTTCAGGGAGCTCGCAGGGAAGGGCGGATCATTTGAATTGAAGGAAAAATTTTATAATTTTGACTTTAAATCTAAAGAAGGCTATAATATTAAATCATTAAGGACAAACCTGGTCCTCAAAAAACGGAGGTAAGGAGATGCCAAAGAGACTTTTAAGGTGTTTTGTTTTCGCTGTTTTATCCGCTGTTTTAGTCTGTCTTACCGGTTGCGCGGGCATAGAACCTCCGTCCCCCAAACAGATAATCGAACACCCGTTCGGCACCTCTATGCTAAGGGCCGGCCTTACTAAAGACCAGGTCCTTGCGCAGTGGGGAGAACCGGACTTGAAGGAATTCGACAATACCGGCAAATGGGGCAACGCGAAGGAGAGATGGACATATTACGGGAGGATGAGCGGCCTGCCGGTGGATGAGGGCTATCTTACAAAGACGCAGTATCTCTATTTTGACGGGAAGAACCTGGCCAGATATAATGAATGACGGGACGAAGAAGTTCGATTGCTGCGTCCAGTGCAAGATCTTCTGGGATTGCAGGACCCGCCTGGATAGCCTGGCGAGGGGAGCGAAGAGCTATTGCTGTTCCTCCTGCGGCAACTTCGAATTGTGCAAGATAGTGAATGAAAAGATAAAAGGGGAATTTCAATCCCCGGCATTATAAAAAGGAACGCTTCTTCGCTTAGCGGGGCCGTCCCCGATCCCGGGTTCTATTTCTTACCGAATAAATTCAATGTCGCTAGGGCGATGGCAAGCAGAAGGCAGACGGCTGCAAATCCGATGAAGGCCCTTGTCTCAAGGCCGTAAACGGGTTTAAGGATCAATCGTGAATAAATTCCGACCGCGAAACTGAGTATTCCCGCAATTATTGATACAACGGCTAAATTCTTCATCGCTCACCCTCCAATATTTATTTACCTGTATCTAATTTAAACGCCAATTTCGAAAGGTCGACGCTCTCTTTTATATAAATGCTTTGCTGGCTTGCGAGATCGATCGACTTTACCTCGTCTAACCTCCTTCCGTTTATATCGAAGACTACATTTACGACCGGACGCAGGAGATAATCTTCGTGGACTTCCGCTACTTTTCCGACTTCGTCGGTGTTTAATTTGACCCACGTCCCGATGGGATAGAGGCTAACGCGCTTTATCAAGGCTTTGATGACTAACGGCGAGAACTGCTCTGATTTTCTTAATATTTCCTTGATCGCGTCATGCGGGAAATACCCGTCCCTGTAAGGCCGGGGGTGCGTCATCGCCTCGTACATATCCGCTAACGCGATAATTTGCGTATATTCATGGGTATCTTCGCCTTTGATGCCGTCGGGGTAACCCGAACCGTCGACCCTTTCATGGACTTGACGGGCGATCTTGATAGCGAGCTGCAATATATCCTCTTTGGGCCCTTTCAGGATATCGGAAGAGTAACGGGGGTGTTTTTTGACCTCATCGAATTCAGCTTCATTTAACGGTTTCGGGGTTTCCACCAGATCCAGGACTTTGATCATCCCCAGATCGTAAAGGTATGACGCGATCCCTAATTCCTGGAGTTTAGACTTGTTATAACCTAATGTTGCCCCGATCAAAAGGGAGATGATGCAGGCGTTCACGGCGTGGCACCACAGATAGTTCTCGGGCGAGCATCTGCTTGTTAGCACCGTTAACTCGTGTCCGCCTAAACAGATCTGGTCTACCATCTTCCTGATCACGAGGACCACTTGCTCGCAATCAAACGACTCGTCGTTTTTTACCTTATTAAAGATATCTTTTATAAGGTTATGCGCTTCCTCGTAAATCAGAAAAGACTCTTCTTTGTCTTCCTTCATCTTATTTATCGCTTTTGAGATCTGGACCTGGTAGGTCGGTTCTTCCTTTTTGGATTCTTTGCGGTCCATCTCCTTTATCGCCTGCGCGAGTTTAAGGTAAGATTGCTCCGTCTTTTTCTCCTCTTGTTTTTCTGCCGGCTCCTCTTTTTTATCTTCAGCCGGTGCTTTCGGAGGCTCAGGTTTCTTTGAAATTTTTTGCGTAAGCTTTATTAAGTCTGAAAGTCGTATCATCTTCTTACGACGCCGAAGTCCTCAGCTACTTCCTGCATGACTTTTTCATCCACGTTTGGCGCTTTGGCCATCATCCCCACTATCAACCCCATATCGCAGAGGTTATTTACGCGTCTCGGGATCCCTTCGGAGGCTTCATAGATGACCTTACAGGCGCTATCGGTAAAGATCTCATTTTCTCCGCCGGCTATCGTGCAGCGATGGATGATATACTGCTTCGTCTCTTCATAATCTAATTTATTCAGATGATATCTTATGGCGAGCCGTTGTTCAAGTTGGGGGATCTTGTAAACCTTCTCTTTAAGTTCCGGTTGGCCGACGAGAACAAGGGTAAGAAGGAATCTGTTGTTTAACTGGAAATTAAGCAGCAATCTCAATTCCTCAAAGACCTCGGGCCTATCGATCGCCTGGGCCTCATCGATGATGATCACCGTCTCCACGTCGTTATTTAAAGAGGCATATAATTTTTCATTTAACATGTGGAGCAGCTGCAGTTTGCCGCCGTTTATATCGGTGCCTTCAATCTGAAATAAGATCTCTCTCAGGAAATCCCGGGGAGAAAGTTTTGGGTTTACGATCAAAGCGACTTTATACCGGGAGTCTTTCTTGGTGAGTTCCGAGATAAGCACGCGGCTTAAAATAGTTTTTCCGCTTCCGTATTCGCCCGTAAGCAAGGCGGCGCCTTTTCTTTCTCTTACGGCGTAGAACATGCGCATAAGAGCTTCTTCATGTTTCGGGGAATGGTATAAAAAACGCGGGTCAGGAACGTTCTCGAAGGGTTTTTCTTTAAGCTTCCAATATTCCTCGTACATCGTTACCTCGTCGCCTTTTTACCGACGACCATTAAAGCAGCAATGAGGGTAAAGATTATAGATATCTGCACCAGGAGCAGTATAGCATGAATCAAGGGAGCTTTCAATAGAACAATTGCGCTGATCCCGAAGGATAAGCTTACGAAATAGATAAATACCGTTGCCATCAAAGGATTGAAACCCATGTCCAGGAGGCGATGGTGGAAGTGGTCCTTCCCGGTATACTCCAGCCATTCCTTCAGGTTTTTTACCTCTCCGCTCTTGACCCGCATGACCGTCGTGAAGATCACGTCGAAGATCGGGACGCCCAAGATCAAGACGGGCACAACAAGCGCCACCGTATTATTGTATGCCCAGTCCCCTAAAATAGCAAAACAGGCCAAAATAAAGCCCAGGAAGTTGCTGCCGGCGTCGCCTAAAAAAATATTGGCAGGCCTCAAATTATACGTTAAAAATCCCAGACAACTGCCTAAGGCGGCCAATGTCAATGCGATAACGACCGGCTGCCCGGTCAATATCCCGATAATCAAAAAACAGGTCAAAGCTATCGCGCTGACTCCCGTCGCCAGGCCGTCCAGGCCGTCCAGGAAATTCAGGGCATTCGTTATGCCGACGACCCAAAATACCGTCAGCGATACTTCCGCCATATCGCCCCATAAAGTGGGAGGAAGAAACGACAGGCAGACGCCGGATTTTATGATTATCGCCGATGCTATTATCTGGATTATGAGCCTGAATAACGCGGATAACCCTTTTATATCGTCGATCAGCCCGACGAGAAAAACCAGACTTCCGCCTAGAACCAGCCCTTTTATTTCACTCTGCCGCGGCCCCGCATATAAAATCGCGATCAAAAAAGAGAGCCAGATCACGGCTCCGCCCAGCAGGGGCACAGGCGCTTTGTGGATTTTTCTCTTGTTCGGAAGGTCTAGTATCTTAAAACGTCGGGCAATTGATTTCGCAATGGGGGTTAAGATAAGGGCGCTCAAAAAAGAGATCAATAACAGGATCAGCGGTTTCATATCTTTAGCAACAGCCGGTGGGACTTGAAACCTTCCGCGTATTTTACCCTTGCCTGAGCTCCCCTGAAGGCCGCCCAGGACCTTACGGTCCCTAAAATGTTTGAATTATGGTTAGGCGTTTTTTTGATCTGGGAATGGTGGGACCTTAGCAGTTTTATCTTGGCGTTCAGCGTGTCGCTTATGTCTATGAAAATATTGGGGTCTAGGCCCTGGCTGCCCGGTAATTCATAATGGAGGACATTTTTTATGAATCGGGCTGCCGCAAGGCTCGCTTTCCCGACATTTCTATGGTCCTGGTGAATGTCATCCGGATAACAGGTGAAGACGATGTCGGGGTTAGTTTTATCGAGTATATCCTCGATAAAGGAGATAAGCGGTTGTCCTTCGGGGATCATCGCGTCGGGGAAATCTCCCCAGTAGACCTTTTTTGCCTTCAGGAGTTTCGCCGCTTCCTCCTGCTCTTTCGTCCTTAATCCGGGGTTTCCGCCCGCCTCGCCCCTGCTTAAGATCAAAAGGCAAATCTTGTGCCCGGCTTTGGAATATTTTGTTAACGCGCCGCCGCAGCCGAATTCGATGTCATCCGGATGCGCCCCGATCGCTAATATATTCATGTTCGAGTTTTCCTGAGAGTATAGACAGGCTTTTTTGCCCGTAGTTAAAGATCAGGTCCATTATAGACATATACGGTATGAAAGGGGAGTATAATTGGCGATACGCCGGATGCATGAAATTCTGGAAATTGAGCCTGATCCTCTCTTTGGCGAATTTTGCCGCGTCTATATAATCATATGCGCCGGTCCCGGACAGGTACGCGTCGGCGTTCAAGCATTTGCATATGTTGATCAGCCTGTCTGTGCTGTTGCCGTCGATCTTCAAGTGAGAGGCAAAATATATCTTTCGCTCGATCCCCAGGTAACTCAGTATATATTTTGTTATGAAGACGTTCAGGTC